>PMOP01000465.1 GCA_003161495.1 Acidobacteriota bacterium
CGTCAAACGGAAATCTCTTGCGCGTATTCGGAACAATTCCCCAGGTCAATGAATCGGCGTACACAAGAACGTTCTGCACTGAAATTCCTCCGAAATATTTATGTCAGATTCTAATTCTGGTTGTCGTGTGCCGGCGGCGTTCCCTGGATGGTCGTTTCCTGCCTGTGAAATAACTGCCAGCGCCCGTCTCGATTCACCCACACGCGAATGACGCGATACGGCGGTTCACCCTCCGGCTTGTGATCCGCAATAAGGATGGCCGCATCGCCAAATACAAACGCCTCGCCCCACAGCATTTTTGGCAAGATCACGCGATTGGTGACGATTCCGATTTGCCCCACGCGTCCCGCCTTGGTGTCCGGCGTTCCTGTATATTGCCGGCCGATTCCCACGAAATCGTCAGCCACATGATATGCCCAGGTTTTGGCATCGTGCGAGGTGACCGCCGTCTCGACAGCTTGATAGGCTTTGAGGACTTCTCTTTGTTCCGCCGTTTTCGGTTTGTACGGAACGCTGCGGCAAGGATTTTCGCAGTCGGGAGCAGCCGTCGCGCCATTTCCTGCCGCGGGCGCCGGCTGGCTGGAAGCGCTCTTCGCAACAATGGCGGTGTCCTGATTCGTGAGCAGCAGCCAACCACCCGGGCGTTTCACCCAGATACGCGCGACAAATGTGTCCGCGCCTGCTGTTCGTTTGCCGATACCTGTCACGATTGCCAGCTCTCCATAATCGCTTGCTTTCAAATCCATGTATTCGGTGTTGCCATCAGTCTTGCCCGCCGCGGCGTCCTTCAGAAATTGTGCGCTCGTCCGCGTTTGTCCGGCTTCATTGGTCCACGTGAACTCCTTGTCGAGAAGCGCGCCAACGGCTTTCGCGTCCTTTTTTCTGAGAGCTTGCTGCAGAGCATTGTCAGCTTGTAGTGCGGCAACGTCGCCCGTATCGGCCGCCGCGAATGTGATCGTACGATTTGCAGTCCACGAGCAGAAGCAAATCGCGCCGATCAGAAAACTGCCTGCGAGTAGGCGTCTCATAGTTTTCTCCTTGGTGGGCACACTTATACACTCAACTCGTTTCCGATTGAACCAGATTATTTTTCCAAGCATCATCTCTCATTCCAATTGACACGAGAATGCGCCCAACATAGCATTTGCCCTGCGCGTACGCACGTATCCCTACCAGGCCGACTCAGCTGAAGGAGATAAAAGTATGATGTCACACTCGGATCGTTGCGTATGGACGGCGCTTTTCATTTTCGCTCTTCTGGGAATCCTGGGACGGACCTCGGCCACTTTTGCGAAGAATCCGCAGGAGACCGCGCCGCTCGGGCACAATCAAGCCCAGCCCGCGCCTCTCGTCCAGGAAAACAAAACGATCAAAGTTTCCGAGCACGTCTACGTGATCCCGGACGGCCGCGTGAATCTTGTTCCCAACATCGGCATCATCGTAGGGAGCCGCGCGACGCTGGTGGTGGACGCTGGAATGGGCCCTCGAAATGGGCAAACCGTGTTGCGCGAGCTCGCCAAGGTCAGCAAAAATTCCGACCTGTATTTCACGACGACGCATTTTCATCCCGAGCACATGACCGGCGTGCAGGCTTTCCCCGCAAATACAATCGTGATTCGCCCCGAAGCGCAGCAGGAAGAAGTGGATCGCAAGCAGCCCGAGTTCATCCACAATTTCAGCCAAAGAACGCCGGAACTGAAAGCGCTTCTGCAGGATGTCAAGCCGCGCCCGCCCGACATCCTTTTCGATCACGAAGCGAAACTTGATTTGGGCGGGATCACGGTAAGGCTGGTTTGGCTGGGGCCTTCGCATACGCGCGGCGATAATTTTATTTTCGTCGAGGAAGACGGAGTGCTTTTCACCGGCGACACGGTGATCAATCGATTTTTCCCCATTTTCCCAGATGCGGACGCAAGCGGAAAAAACTGGCTGTCAATTCTGGATCAACTGGATGAATTTCACCCGCGCACAATCGTTCCCGGCCATGGAGAAGTAGGCGACGCCTCGCTCATAGGCGTAGAGCGCACTTACCTCAAGGCCGTGCAGTCGCGCGTCATGGAACTTAAATCCCAAGGAAAATCCGCCGAAGAATCGGAGAAGCTGCTGTCGGTCGAATTTCGCGCGAAATACCCGACCTGGGAAAATCCGGGCTGGATTGGCGACGCCGTAAAAAGATTCTACGCAGAGGCGAACTGATTTGAGTGGCGCATGCTTCAGCTTGCGGGTTTTGGTGAGAGCTTGATCATGCTCTCTACAGCTAAACCCCGCAAGCTAAAGCATGCGCCACTGGTGTGATAATCGACTTAAGGAATCGGCAGCAAAGCCTTATCGGTTGGGCGAATGTGCTGATCGAACGCATTCAACAATATAGCCGTGGACGCGTAATCACCCATCAGAGAAACAATGTTGACAAGCCCTTGCTTGCCGAATAAATTCAAAGCGCGAGCCGCAACATCCGAACTCACGTGATGCTTTCCCATTACTTCGCGTCCCAGCTGAATAATCACAGCATCTTTCTCCGCAAGCCCGTCCGTTGACTTACGAAATCTGACAATATCAATAACTTCCGGCTGCAATCCCGCTTTCAGGCCCTGCGGTTCATGCGCGGTCCATTCATATTCGCTGTCCGACTCGCGCGCGGTAACAAGAATCGCCAACTCCACGAGCCGCGGATCAAGTCCCGCTTTATGCCGAAGAAAATCGTTCACGCTGCCCATGTGTTCCGAGACGGGCAGGCTATAGAGCCGGATCGCTCCCGGCCCAAAAGAATCGACCGGCCCTCTTGCGTCGTAAAGTTTTTTTCCCGCATCGTCCAGCGAATCCTTTTTGATGGCAGGCAAGCGGTTGCCAGTATCCGCATAAACATCTTTTGGAAAAGTCCCCGCGGAGGATTGCGAAGACATTCCCGCAGCCGGGGCAGCAGCTTGTTCGGATCGCGCGCTCAGTGCATGGCCAGCCGCCAAGCTGATTCCAATCACCAGAAGCATCGCAATAAAAAAGTGAAATGACTTCACGTGATCCTCCTATGTTTTTAGTGGCGCAGGCTTCAGCTTGTGGGTTTTAGTCCTTACAAAATTCAAAACCCACAGCCGGTGCTACTCAATTCGCGGGTGGCCAGGAATGACAAGTGGAACAAACCGTCGGCGCTCCATGCTCGGTGTGGCATTTCAGGCAAACGCCCATCGTGGTAACGCTAGTCGTCTCCGACATCCGGTCCATCAGCGCGACTTGCCCGTGGCACATCTGGCATTTCATTCCCGCGTCCAAGTGTTTGCGATGCGTCCAGGTGACGCCCGGGAGAACTTTGTAAACGCGCACCCACGGGATCGGTTGGCGCGACTTTGAAAACTCCGCGAGCTTCTGGATCGCCGGCTTATTCGTGGCAATGGAAATGTGGCATGACATGCAAGTGGTCGTAGCCGGAAACGTCATCAGATTTCCGGGAGCGGGATTCGTGTGGCAGGTCGAGCACGGCAATCCGAGCGCCAGGTGAGTCTTATGGCTATAGGGAATCGGCTGCTCCGGCGGTGCGTGTTCCACCGGATTATCGGGAACTTCCTGCTTCACTTCCGGCGCGGCGGCCGGTTGCTGTGCCCTCGCGTTCCTTGCCACGAAAAAAAACACCGCGAATAGAGCAATGTTCAGCGCCACCACACTTATTCTCTCGATCCCTCTCAAAAGCCCACCTCCCCGGTAGCCTGGCATGATCTGTATAATAATGAATTCCACACCGCGTATTCCTACGACGATTTGTTTTCTTTCTTGCCCACAACTTCCTCGATGCTCGTGCCGAGATCCTTGAGCATCACCATGGCGGCGTTGCGTCCCGGCTGCCCCGTCACCGAACCTCCAGGCGCCGTTGTCCCGCCTGTTTGATAAAGTCCCGGAATTGGCATTCGATATCCCGCCCAGCCCGGCATAGGCCGCATGGCCCCGGATTGCGAAGGGCCCGATCCACCGGCGTGGCAACTGCCGTGCCAGTTATGCGGATTCATGCGTTCCAGGTCGAGCGGGCTATGCACCACGCGCTCGAGAATTTTATCGTTCGTCAAATTCGGCGAGTAGCGCTGGATAAATTTCAGCGTCGCATCGGCGACCTGTTCCTTGATTTCGTCCCAATGATGCGGACCTTCCTTCAAATCGTACGGGTGATACCCGACAACTTTAATCGTGTGCATGCCCGCCGGGGCGCGAGTCGGATCGGCAACCGATGTCTGGATAATGTGCACGGGCGGCTCGTCGGTATTGACGGCTCCCACGGCGTAGTCATACGCGAAGCGCAGGGCGCGCTCAGGGCTGCTGAGCAATTCCGAATGTACGGGAGAAAGCGGGCCATCGGCGGTGGGGTATTTGATGGGCTCGCTCGTCGCATAATTTGTGCTCATCATCTGAAATTCCGGCTGCCACGTAGCGACGCCGTCAATAAAATCCTCGCCCCACAAATCCTTTGGCGCCATGTCCACCAGATGCTTGATGTGAATCGTGGAAAGCACAGCTTTGTCGGCGTGATACGCGCTCCCATCCAGGCACTCTACGCCGGTGCACTTGCCGCTTTCGATGATGAGCCGCGCCACCGGTTTGTTGGTGAGGATCACGCCGTCATGCGCTTCGATGAAACGCGCGAGAGCATCCGTCAATTTCCCCGAGCCTCCTTTCGGAAGCGGGCGGCTGTGGCGCTGCTGATTGAATGCGCCGTAGGCGACGCGCCCCGTCATCGGAAACTGCGGCGGCTGTTGCGACCACGGGCAAGCCAGCATGAACGAGCGGCAATGATCGTCCTCAAAATTCATGCGGATAATATCCCAATAGGACATGGCCAGGCGGCGCTGCCAGAATTTCTCCGTCGGCTTGATGTTTTCCGATTCCTTCCACATGCGCCAATAGGCTTCGCCGTCTTTTTTGTTTATTTTTGAAAATTCCGCGCGAGTGCGCTCCGGGTCGCGCCACTGCGT
>PMOP01000056.1 GCA_003161495.1 Acidobacteriota bacterium
AATGAAAATTACGGCCGCGAACTTATGGAATTGCACACGCTCGGCGTCGATGGCGGCTATACGCAGGACGACGTTATCAGCGTGGCCAAGGCGTTTACCGGGTGGAGCATCCGGCAACCGCGGCTCGATCCGGAATTTTTCTTCGAGGAACGCCTGCATGACACGAGCGTGAAGACCGTGCTGGGGCACAAGATTCACGCGGGAGGAATGAAAGACGGCGAGGAAGTTCTGGACATTCTGGCACGCGATCCGCACACGGCGCGCCACATTTCGTTTGAGCTGGCGCAGCGTTTTGTTTCCGATAATCCGCCCGAAGCCCTCGTGGACCGCATGGCGCAAACGTTTTTGAAATCCGGCGGCGACATTCGCGAAGTCCTGCACACCATGATTTATTCGCCCGAGTTCTGGTCGAAGGAAATGTATCGCGCCAAGGTCAAGACGCCCTTTGAGCTGGTGGCGTCGGCCACGCGCGCTGTGGGCGCCGAAGTGGATATCCCGCTCATGCTGGTGCAGTGGACGAGCCGCATTGGCCAGCCGCTGTACCAGTGCGAGCCTCCGACCGGTTACTCCGACAAGGCCGATGCGTGGGTGAATACTGGGGCGCTCCTCAGCCGCATGAATTTTTCGCTGGCGCTCACGTCGAATCGTCTTCGCGGCGCGCTGGTGGATATCGATGCACTTTTCGGAAGCGACACTTTGTCTGATCCGCACGCCACGCTGGACCGCGCGATCCAGTTATTTTTAGGCGGGCCCGCGTCGCAAGAAACTCGCGAGACGCTGGAGAAGCAGCTCGAAGATCCGCAAATATTGCAGGCGGCGCTGGACGATAAGGTCAAGCAGGTGAACGCAGCGATGATTGCGGGATTAGTTTTGGGTTCGCCGGAGTTTCAGCGGCGATGAAGCACAGGCGCGACGTGTTTTTGTAGCTCGCCTCTTCAGAGGCGAGGTTTTCTTATAGTTGAACGAAAACCCCCGCGTCTGAAGACGCGGGCTACAGCGATAGGAGAGCACCATGAAAGTTTCACGGCGCATTTTTCTGAAAAGCGGCGGCGTGTCCATGATCGGCATGAGCACGATTCCCGCGTTCCTGCAGCGCGCCGTCGCGGCGACGCCGATGCCGAACAAGAAAAAACTGATCGTCGTCTTCCAACGCGGCGCCGCCGACGGATTGAATATCGTCGTGCCGTTCGGAGAGGAGAATTATTACCGCATTCGCCCGACGATTGCGATTCCGCAGCCGCGAAATGGAGTCGAAGGCACCGCGGTGGACCTTGACGGATTCTTCGGACTGCATCCAAGCCTCGCGCCCCTTGGCCCTCTTTTTCACAACGGGCAGTTGGCCATCGTTCACGCCGCCGGATCGCCGGACACGACGCGCTCGCATTTCGACGCCCAGGATTTTATGGAGTCGGGAACGCCCGGCGTGAGATCGACGGAGGACGGCTGGCTGAATCGCACCGTGAGCGGCATGAATGAGCTGGACGCTTCTCCTTTCCGTGCCGTGGCGATGGGTCCGAATCTTCCGCTCACGCTGCGCGGCGCTGCGCCCGCGATCGCTCTCGCCGACGTCAAACAATTTCGCGTGATGAGCCAGTCCACGGCGGTGCAGGGCGGTTTTGAAGCGCTGTACGCGCAGACGGTCGACAAAGTTCTGCGCGGCACGGGCACGGAAACATTTGAAGCGATTGACATGCTGCGCAAAGCCGACCCTTCGCGCTTCCAGCCGGAAAATGGCGCCGACTATCCGAAGAGCCGCGTCGGCCAGACCCTGCAACAAGTCGCGCAACTTCTGAAGGCCGACATCGGCATGGAAGTCGGCTTCGTCGATACCGGAGGCTGGGACAACCACGTGAACGAAGGCGGTGCGCAGGGGCAAATGTCGAATCTCTTGCGCGACATGGGGCAGGGTCTGGCCGCGCTGCACCAGGATTTGGGCGACCGCATGGAAGATGTGGTGGTCGTTACCATGTCCGAATTCGGCCGCACCGCGCATGAAAACGGAAATCGCGGCACCGATCACGGCCACGCGAATTGCATGTTCGTGATGGGCGGCCCGGTGAAAGGCGGAAAGGTTTACGGTAAGTGGCCGGGCCTCGGTCCGGGCCAGTTGAACGAAGGACGCGACCTCGCGCTTACCACCGACTTCCGTTCCGTCCTCGGAGAAATTATCGGCGGCCATTTGGGCAGTAATAATTTGCGCGCGGTTTTTCCTGGCTTCGACAACAGCCCTGCGAAATTTCCACGCCTTCTGTAAGCGTAAGTACCCCGCTGGATTGCTGGACCGCATTTTTCGCCCGCCTCTGGTTATCTGAATTCGCATCGGTTCCCTGTCAAGATTTGGTATCATGTCCCATTCGTGCGGAAATTAAATCGAGCCTGATTCAGATGCGCGGTGGTTCGGGTGGACCGAGGCAGATTCTGATTCAGGCGCGAGAAAACTGTGCCGCAAGCTAATCTGGTTTAGTCTTCTTGGGAGGACGAACGAAGATGAATCGTTGGGTGCGTCTCATTGGCTCCGTGGTCGCGATGGCCATGATCGCGAATTTTCAATATGCCTGGGCTTTGTTCGTGAAGCCGATGATGGGCGCGACCGGCTGGAAATTATCCGACGTGCAATGGGGGTTCACTTTATTCATCGCGTTTGAAACCTGGGTGCAGCCGTTCGCCGGGCGCTTCATGGACCGTCTGGGGCCGCGCATTTTCATGTCCGTGGGCGCGGTCATGTGCGGCGTCGGATGGGTGGGGATGGGCAAGACCCACAGTTTGATGGGCCTGTACGCGCTTTATTCCCTGGCGGGAATCGGCGCGGCGCTGGTTTATTGCGGCTCGACCATCGTGGGCTTGAAATGGTTTCCGGATAAGCTGGGCCTGGCGTCGGGACTCATTGCCGCGGGATTCGGCTCCGGCGCGGCACTTTTTGTGCCCTTTATCGCGCATATTATTCGCGCGGAGAATTATCGCGCGGCTTTCCTGTATACCGGCATCGGGCAGGGAATCGTGATTTTGCTGGTGTCTCAGCTGATGGTCAATCCGGATCCGAACGATCCGCAAATTGCCGGGAAAAAAGCGCAGAGCAAATTTAAAGTGCGGAGGCAGGCGGAGCAATTTACCTCTGCGGAAATGCTGTGCACGCCGCAATTCTACATGCTGTACGCGATGATGCTGATGATGGGTATCGGCGGGCTCATGGTCACGGCGCAGGTGGGCTCCGTGGCGGACACACTGGGAATCAGCAAAGCCATTTTTACACTGGCGATTTTCGTCAATTCTCTTGCGAATGGCTCGGGCAGAATTTTCTGGGGCTGGGTATCGGATCATCTTGGCCGCGAACGCACGATGATCATCGCCTTCCTGATCCAGGCGCTGGCCCTTGTCAGCGTTCTTCATTTTGGGCGCAACTCTCCCTTTTTGTTTGTCGCGCTTCTCGCGATGGTTCTATTTACCTGGGGCGAAATTTATTCGCTCTTTCCCGCGGCCATGGCGGATTTTTTTGGAATCAAACACTCGGGTTCCAATTATGCGTTCATTTATAGCTCCAAGGGAGTGGCATCGATCCTGGCCGGAGGACTCGCGGCGCTGCTGTTTGAGAGAACCGGCACCTGGACGGTGGTGTTTTATGGGAGCGCCGCGCTGGCTTTCATCACCTCCATCATGGCCGCATGGCTCATCTATGTGCCGCAGCCAACCAAACTGAAAGACGCGGGGCCGGTCACTGTTCCCATAAAGAGCATGGAACCATAGCGAGGTATTCCAGGCTGGGGATTGGTTCTCCGATTTCTTCATCCAGGCGGGTTTCTGGTAACATTGTTGTTCGCCCTTCTTGTTTTACCCATCTAGCTGGAGGTTAAGTTTAAATGGCAAGCCCAACGATTGAGATTCAGATCACCGCTCCCGTTTCCGACGCCCACAAATCCGTGCTGACCCCGGACGCCGTGGCCTTTCTCAAGAAGCTCTCTTCCACATTTGAAGAACGAAGGCAGCAGTGCCTCGCGCAGCGGCGCGAGAAGCAAGCGCGGATCGACAAGGGAGAATTGCCCGACTTTTTGCCGGAGACCGCGAGCGTGCGCAAGGCGGATTGGTCCGTCGCGTCCATTCCCAAGGATCTGATGGACCGGCGTGTGGAAATTACCGGGCCCGTGGACCGCAAGATGATTATCAACGCGCTCAATTGCGGCGCGGAAGTATTCATGGCGGATTTCGAGGACTCCAATTCGCCGACCTGGAACAACAACCTGGACGGCCACGTCAATCTTCGCGACGCGGTGAACCGCACCATCAGTTTCGTAAGCCCGGAAGGGAAGAGCTACAAGCTCAACGAAAAGACGGCGACGCTCCTCGTTCGTCCGCGCGGCTGGCATCTGGATGAAAAACATTTTCTGGTGGATGGCAAGCCGATCTCCGGCGCTTTGTTCGATTTCGGTTTGTTTTTCTTTCACAACGCCAAGAACTTGCTTGCGCACGGAACGGCCCCCTACTTTTATCTGCCGAAGCTGGAGAGCCATCTGGAAGCGCGCCTGTGGAATGACGTCTTTAATTTCTCGCAGGACTATGTTGGANNCTGTACGAATTGCGCGAGCATTCCTCCGGGCTCAACTGCGGGCGCTGGGATTACATTTTCAGCTTCATCAAGAAATTCAGCAATCGCCCTGACTTCATTCTGCCGAATCGCGCGGAAGTCACCATGACGCAGCATTTTCTCGCCTCTTATGTGGAGCTCCTGATCCACACCTGCCATCGCCGTGGCGCACATGCCATGGGAGGAATGGCGGCGCAGATTCCCATCAAGAACGATCCGGTCGCGAATGAAAAAGCGCTGGCGAAAGTGCGCGAAGACAAATTGCGCGAAGTGAAGGCGGGACACGACGGCACCTGGGTCGCGCATCCCGGCCTTGTTTCCGTCGCCAAGGATATTTTCAACGAGCACATGAAAGGCCCGAACCAGATCAATCTCAAGAAGGACGAAGTACACATCACCGCGAAGAACCTTCTCGCCATTCCCAAGGGAAACATCACGATGGAAGGCCTGAAGTGGAATATCGACGTGGGATTGCAATACCTCGCCGCGTGGCTCGATGGAAATGGTTGCGTCCCCATTTACAACTTGATGGAAGACGCCGCCACTGCGGAAATTTCGCGCACGCAAGTCTGGCAATGGTGCAAGCATGGCGCCAAGCTGGAATCCGGGGAAAAGGTGACGCCGCAATTGGTTCGTGAGGCCACGGCGTCCGTCCTTGAAAAACTGAAAACTCAAATTGGCGCGGAGAAATTTAATGCCGGAAAACTTCCCGCAGCGGGAAAAATTCTGGTGGAACTGATGACCAGTCCCACTTTTCACGAGTTCCTCACAACCGACGCGTACGCATATCTAGCGTAGCAAGGTTATGTAGCGCCCGCCTTAAGGCAGGCATCGCCTTTATGTGGCGCATGCTTTAGCTTGCGGGGTTTGGTCCTGCAGGGCCGAAACCCCGCAAGCTAAAGCATGCGCCACTCAAGGCGCCACTCCGTTAAGGGCAAATGCCCTGCTTGCAGCCACGCTTGTGTTCATCCGGGATGTCCGCAAAACGCGCAGGAACAAATCCATTGCGATTGGGCATTTGCACCTTGGGCAACGTCTTTTGATCCAGCACTTCGTCGTCACTCTTGATGATGTTGCTTTTGAATAGAAGCAAAGCCGTCAGCGAGTACACTTCGTTCGGGGTGAGCGTTCCGCTCTGGCCTCGCGGCATGGCGCGGTTGATGAAGTCAAACACCGAAGTCGCGTACGGCCAATAACCTCCGACGGTTCTGACGGGTTTCAGCGTGGTGAGTGTTTCGGTGTCGGCGATACCTCCAACTACGCGAGGCCCGATCTTTCCGCCTTCTCCATTCGCACCGTGGCACACGGCGCACTTTGCGGCAAAAATCGGCGCGCCTTCTTTTGCTGTTCCTTGCCCGGCAGGGAGGCCCTTGCCATCAGGCCCCACGGAAATGTCCCAGGCCTGAATTTCCTCTTTCGTCGGGGTTCTTCCTACATTCGAGTAAGACGGCGCTTGCGCCAGCGCGGCGCTCGCTGCCAGCAGGAAAATCCCGGCGCTGAGAATTTTAGACAAGCGCATTTTGTACGCTCCCGTCCGCGTTCACTTTCCAGGG
>PMOP01000123.1 GCA_003161495.1 Acidobacteriota bacterium
AAGAGGGCGAGAGCGGCTTCACCGCGAAGCCCTTTAATCTTAGAATCGACTCGATTCACCAAGCAGTTCAAAGCCAGGCATCCCGAGAAGATCAGGCCAACATACCCATCGGATTGTTTCAATTGCCGTCCGATATTGCGGGAAACCCAGCCCTGGAACGCACCTACATCTTTGCCGTCCGTAACCGCAGCGAGTTCGCAATCACGGACACGGAACTGAAGCTCATTGCCGCCGCCGCGATCATCGGACTCAGCAGCAGACCAAAAAACGGATACAAGATTCCCGCGGCAATCGGCACACCCACCGAGTTGTACACAAACGCGAAAAACAAATTCTGCTTGATGTTGCTCATCGTGGCGCGGCTCAGGGCGCGCGCGCGCACGATTCCGCGCAGATCGCCCTTGATCAGCGTGACTCCCGCACTTTCCATCGCGACATCCGTTCCTGTGCCTATGGCGATTCCGACTTGCGCTTGCGCCAGCGCGGGCGCGTCGTTGATGCCGTCTCCGGCCATGGCCACGAAACGCCCTTCCCCTTGCAACCGCTTCACGACGCCGGCCTTTCCCTGCGGCAAAACCTCGGCCACGACTTCGTCGATCTGGAGTTTCTTGGCAACGGCCTCGGCTGTCGTGCGGCTGTCACCGGTCAGCATGACGACACGTATGCCGTCCGCGCGCAACTGGCGAATCGCTTCGGCAGTTGTCTCTTTAATGGGATCGGCGACAGCAACCAATCCCGCGATTTTTCCTTCCACCAGGACGAACATCACGGTCTGGCCATCCGCGCGAAGGGTCTCTGCTTTCGCGGCAAGCATGCCTGCATCAGCGTGTAATTCTTCGAGAAGCTTCTGATTTCCCAGCGCGACAGCGCGGCCAGCAACGCGCCCACGAACGCCCCGGCCCGTGAGCGATTCAAACTCTTCCATCGATTCGCCGAGAGTGACGCCGCGAGCCTCCGCTCCTTTGACGATCGCCGAAGCCAGCGGATGTTCGCTCGCGCGCTCCAGTGTCGCTGCCAGCCGCAGCACTTCGTTCGGGTCAAACCCCGCGGCGGGCTCGACCGAAACAAGCTGCGGCTTGCCTTCCGTCAGCGTGCCCGTTTTATCAACCACCAGTGTGTCCACTTTGCGAAGCAGTTCGATGGCTTCGGCATTCTTGAACAGCACTCCGAGCGACGCGCCCCTGCCCATTGCCACCATGATCGACATCGGCGTAGCCAGCCCCAGCGCGCAGGGACATGCAATGATCAGCACCGCAACCGCGTTCACGATGGCGTGCGCCATGCGCGGATTCGGCCCCCACACAGCCCAAATCACAAACGTCAACGCGGAGATTCCCACAACGATCGGAACAAAATATCCCGCGACAACATCGGCGAGCTTTTGAATCGGCGCGCGGCTGCGTTGCGCCTCGCTGACCATACGCACGATCTGCGCGAGCAGCGTTTCCGATCCGACTCGCTCCGCGCGCATCACGAGAGAACCCGTGCCGTTCACCGTCGCGCCCGTGACCCGTTCTCCTTTGAATTTTTCCACGGGAATCGGCTCGCCGCTGATCATCGATTCATCGACGCTGCTCGCGCCTTCCAGAACTACACCGTCCACAGGAATTTTTTCGCCCGGACGCACACGCAGCCTGTCGCCGGGTTTTACTTGATCGAGAGGCACATCTACTTCCGATCCATCTTCGCGAATCAGCCTCGCCGTTTTGGGCGCGAGTCCAAGCAGCGCCTTGATTGCCGCGCTCGTCCGACTTCTCGCTCGCAATTCCATTACTTGCCCAAGCAGCACCAGCGTCGTGATCGCCGCGGCGGCTTCAAAATACACATCCACTTCGCCGTTCTCGCCGCGAAACGACGCCGGAAACGCGCCCGGAAAAAATACTCCTACTACGCTGAAAGCGTATGCCACACCGGTCCCTAAACCGATCAGCGTAAACATATTCAAATTGCGCGTAACGAGCGAGCGCCAGCCGCGCACGAAAAACGGCCAGCCACCCCACAAAACAGCCGGTGTTGCCAGAATAAATTCCGCCCATTGCCATGTCCTCGGCGAAGCAACCTGCATCATCGCCGAAAGCCCGGGCACGACATCCGCCATGGCCACAACCAGGATCGGGACAGTGAGCGCCACGCACACCCAGAATCTTCGAGTCATGCTGACAAGTTCCGGATTTTTCTCCTCGCCCACACTTACCGTTCTCGGCTCCAAAGCCATTCCACAAATCGGGCAGGAGCCCGGCGCATCCCGAATAATTTGGGGGTGCATGGGACACGTGTATTCCGTCTTCGTCACAGGAAGCGCCGGAATGACAGGTTCCAGTGCCATCCCGCATTTCGGGCAATCGCCAGGGCCTTCCTGACGCACCTCCGGATCCATTGGGCAGGTGTGTTCATTGGAAGCAGATTTGCTTGTTGCTCCCGGGGCCGCTGTAATTTTTGCAGCCGGCTGTGAGGCACGCAGTGTCGCCGGACCAATCGTCACCGCATGTGCGGACATGGGAGCAATTCCAACCAGGGTTTTCGGCGCGAGATATTTGGCAGGTGCAGCACTGAATTTTTCTTTGCAGCGCGCGCAACAAAAGTAATACGTCTTTCCTGCATGTTCGTACGTGGCTTTCGCCCGCGAAGGGTCCACCGTCATCCCGCAAACGGGATCTTTTTCGGTGGCCGACGGAGGAGGAGTTAGTGTGTCCATAATTGTTCCTGTCTGAAAGAAACAAGCATCGCTCCTTGATCCTTCAAATCAAGGCGGAACTTCGCACTACCTCGAATGCAGATCCATCAAATTCAATAGCTCCTCGTACATTGCTTCGGCGCGCCCCGGCGCCGTGTCCCGGATGGCTTCGGAGGCGCAATGGCGCAGATGATTCTTCATCAGCGCGCGCCCCACGGAACGCAGGGCTTCCTGCGCCGAAGAAATCTGCACCAGGATGTCGGCGCAATAGCGGTCTTCTTCCACCAGCCGCTGCAAACCGCGCACCTGGCCTTCAATCCGGCGCAAGCGCTTCAAGTTCGACGACTTGATTTCCGGATCGACGGCCAGCGCCTTCCGGCCTTTCTCCTGCGCGCCGCAACCGCAGGCCGGCGCGCGTCGAATCGTTTCGGCATTTCTCGCTGGCATGGACGCTCCACGTATTTCCGTATTCCTATTCCCTTTGTACTATACCCCCTCCCCCTATGTCAAATCGGCGCGCCTTTCTTCCTGCTGCTATAATGCGTTCATGACACTCATGGAGATCACCTACGAACTGCAATCGCGGCTGCAGCCCGAGCAATTGCGCGCCCTCGGCAGCTTCGCAAACACGTATGGACTGCGCCGTTTTCGCGTGGATGAACAAACAAACCGCCTATCGTTCGAGTATGACGCTTCGCGATTAAAAGAGACGGAAGTCGAGCACGTGCTCAGGGAGGCGAAGATTCCGGTGTTGCGTCGAGTGGAACCGGTGGGAACGGTGTCGCAGACTTAGGCAAATGAGGGCTCAAATAGTCGGGGAACGCATTTTGTAGCGCCGGCGTCTCGCCGGCGATTTTCTCTGAACGCGCTAGATGAAAAGTGGGTTTAGCAAAAAGTAAAAAGATGGGGGCCCTTGCTTGGGAACAAGAGCCCCCTAAGACGCATTCCGTTTATCGGTCTTTTTTTGACCGATGCGTGGGGTCATCCATCCTAGCTTCCCTCTCAGAGGCAGGTGGGAACGACCAGCACTCGTCATTGAGCAAGCCCCTTCCCCCTCGCTCGCAGACTTGTGTAAGTCGTCTATCGGAATGCGTCCACGATTTTCAGTTAGTGCACGCTGCGGGCCAAAACCTGTGTTGTTCTCTCGCTTCAAGATTCCCTTCTTTTTGTTCATGTTCCGGCTGTCGCTCTTGATTTTTGCTGCGCTGGCGTGCTGCATAAATCCTGATTCGGGAGAACGCTCTCCCGCCTCGGGAATCGACCCTTTTCTTCCGGACCGTCCGCACCTGACGTGCGCGAAAATCAAACTCCACGCCCCTTATAACCCCTTAGTTTCCATGCAGATATGGACCAACGACCGCGTTTTGCGCTTTTCTTGCCCGCCGTAACGCCGCACCTTAAGCACTACGACACATTTCCAGAACAGTACGGCCGAAAATCCCGAAATTCCCTTGACGCAGTCGAATGTCAAAGTCCAAACTCAGTGTGGAAGTCTGTTATTGCCTTCCTGGTATAGGGACCTAGGGACCGCGGTAGTTAGTGTGGGACTCATAGGCGAAACCATTCGATCAGGGGTGAAGAACCGCAGGGTTTTCCGAGGCTTGCCATCCAGAAAGCAAAATGGGACTCCGGCAAAGCGCATAACTCACTACAGAACCATGACTTATAAATGAC
Organism: Acidobacteriota bacterium; assembly: GCA_003161495.1. Taxonomy (GTDB): domain Bacteria; phylum Acidobacteriota; class Terriglobia; order Acidiferrales; family UBA7541; genus Palsa-360. The sequence continues at coordinate 4,349 of PMOP01000123.1, forward strand.
TCATTCTTTTCAGTCGGGAGCCACTATGGATTCGCCTTCTACTTTGCCGCAGCCAAATGCCGCAACTCAAGACCCCGCAGCCGGATCTTCCCCGGCACCGGCGGCTAAAGTTTCCACCGCTTCGATCGTGGCGACCATGCTCCAGGTTTCCAAAAATGTGAGCGATTTAATCTTCTCTCCGGGCCGCCCCCCTCAGGTTGAATTAAACGGTCAGCTCAAGGAAGTGAATATCGCTGGGGTCGGCAAACTGCTGCCGGACGCGACACGCAAAATCGCCTCCGATCTGATTGGAAAAAATGATCTTGTGGCCGGGAAGCTGGAGAAGGAAGGGGCCACGGATCTTTCCTACAGTTTGCCGGGGCTGGCGCGTTTTCGCGTGAACATTTTCCGCCAGCGTGGCAGCTACGCAATCGTCATGCGCGTCATCCCGCAAGCGGTGCCAGATTTCAATACCCTCAATCTGCCGCCGCAGTTGGGCGATATCGTGGAATTACGGAATGGGATCGTCCTCGTGACGGGCCCTACGGGATCGGGAAAATCTTCGACGCTTGCCGCTATTCTGAATAAAATGAACGAAGAAAAAGCCATCCACATCCTGACCATCGAAGATCCCATCGAGTTTCTGCACAGCCACAAGAAGGCCACCATTCATCAACGCGAGCTTCACAGCGACACGCCCAGTTTCGCTTTAGCGTTGCGCGCGGCCTTGCGCCAGGCGCCTAAAGTAATTCTGGTCGGAGAAATGCGCGATAAGGAAACAATCGAGATCGGCATGGAGGCGGCGGAAACAGGCCATCTGGTCTTCTCCACGTTGCACACGGTTGACGCCTCAAAAACGATTGAGCGCATCATCGGCGTATTTCCCCTGGCGGATCAGCAGTCGATTCGCACGCGCCTGGCTAGAACGTTTCGCTATATCGTTTCGCAGCGCCTGATCCCCAAAAAAGATGGGACCGGCCGAATCGCGGCCATTGAGATTTTGAAATCGACCATGCGCACGCGTGACTATGTGGAGAAAGGCGAATCGGACGGCAAGTCACTTCTCGACGCCATGAAAGATGGAGCGACCGAAGGAATGCAATCCTTCGACGGGGAACTGGAACGCTTGATACGCGGGGGCGTCATCGACCTGGACGCCGGACTCACCTACGCCACGAATGCTGGAAATTTACGTCTGGAACTTGCCGACCTTGCCGAAGCCGCGACAGCGAATGCCTAATTGAGGCCTCGCCGATCGTTTCCACCAAAATCCTCTTTGATCTTCAGCAATCCGCATCCTTGACGGGTGCAAAATACGTGTTTTCCTCACCAGTACCGGTACTTTCAGTCAGTACGTCCAAATCCTGAATACCAGCAATTTTCCATCGCGAGCGCTATCGGTTTTTAACCCGAGGCGTTTAAAAATGGAAATATGAAATTCGGAGCAGGTGGATTCCGCCAGGCCATTCGCACGGCAATTCTGCTGGCAACTATTTCTGCTGCCGCACTTGCGAATCAGCCGCCGATGCTGCAGCCGGCGCCTGCGATGCCGCTGTGCTACTGCCATTGCGCTTCCGAGACCGGCGTTAAGCATTGCACGAAGATGTGCGAGTTGCCGCAATACCAGGATCGCTCCTGGGCTATTTCCTGCCACAAGAAAAACTCAACTGCGACGGAATCCACTTCCCCGGTTTCCGACCAGGGATCCAGGAAGACGAATCACAAGGAACAGGTTCGCTTGTAGAGCATTTCGGAACTTGCGAGACGCGTTATTCGCTTTTTAAATTTCATTTTTGTCCCGAATATTCTTTTCCTCTTTCAGGTCGATTGGCCGGCATCCTCGCACATACAAACAATTGTGGATGGATTCGATCCGAATCGTCGATAGATTCGGCGTAGTCGATATTCACTCCGAATGTGCGTTAGAATGTTTTTCCCGGTGGAGCGCCACCGGCCGGACGAGCGAGTACGAAGCGGTTTGCGCGGCGAATGCCGCGAGGAACAATCCGCAACGTCGATCGCCCCAGAGGAGCGCCCTTGTCGCAAAAAGATGCAGGCGTATCGCCAGCCAGGACTGCCCTGCGCCATGATTGGACGCGCGAACAAATTCGCGGCATTTACCGGCAGCCGCTGCCCGACCTACTCTATTCGGCTCAAAAGGCGCATCGCGAATTTCACGATCCGCGGCGCGTCCAGTTCTGCCGCCTGCTCTCCATCAAAACGGGCGGGTGCCCCGAAGATTGCACGTACTGTCCGCAGAGCGCGCATTACACGACAGAGGTTTCGCGCGGCGGGCTGCTTCCCGTGGACGAAGTTGTGGAGTTTGCAGAGCGCGCACGCAGCGAAGGCGCGACGCGTTTCTGCATGGGGGCGGCTTGGCGGCAAGTGCAGGATGGCGAAGATTTTGAAAATATTCTGAAGATGGTGAGCCGCGTGGCCAGGCTCGGCATGGAAGTTTGCTGCTCGCTCGGCATGCTCGACGATTCGCAGGCCGGGCGACTGGCCGACGCGGGCCTGACCGCGTACAACCACAACCTCGACACTTCGCCCGAATTTTACGGACAGATCATCACAACGCGCAATTACGACGATCGCCTCCGCACCCTGGCGTCCGTGCGAAAAGCCGGCGTCACGGTTTGCTGCGGAGGGATTATCGGCCTCGGCGAATCGGAAGGCGATCGCATCGGCTTGCTCCACCAGCTTTCCTCGCTCGATCCGCATCCGGAAAGCGTTCCCATCAATGCGCTCGTGCGCGTCGCCGGAACCCCGCTCGAACATCTGGACGCGCTCGATCCTCTTGTCTTTGTGCGCACGATTGCCACGGCGCGAATTTTGATGCCGGCTTCGATGGTTCGCCTTAGCGCTGGGCGCAAGGCGCTTTCCCGCGAAGCGGTCGCGCTTTGTTTTGTGGCCGGCGCCAATTCCCTTTTCATCGGCGAAAAACTGCTGACCACTCCGAATCCTGAACCGGATGACGACGCGGCGATGCTTCAATCCCTGGGGCTCGAGCCGCTGCCGCTGCAGTAGGAAAAATATTTTCGTGGATATAAACCAACGCATCCTCGCCGAGCTTTCCGATCTCGAATCTCGCGCCGAACTTCGCCACCTGGAAACGCCGCAAGGCATCGATTTCAGCTCCAACGATTACCTCGGCCTCGCCGCCGATCCGCGAATGAAGCAAGCCGTCCTGAACGCTGTGACTAGCTCTTCCCGGATCGCATCCACCGGCTCTCGTTCTTTGTCCGGGCATTCGGAAGTGTGGATTCTTCTCGAGCATGATTTTGCTCGATGGGTTGGCACGGAATCGGCGCTGTACTTCACCTCCGGCTACGCTGCCAATATTGGCCTGTTGAGCGCGTTATTGCAGCCCGATGACGTCGTGTTCTCGGACAGCGCTAATCACGCCAGCCTGATCGACGGAATACGCCTTGCAAAATGTCGCCGCGTTATTTTTCCGCATCTCGACTTGAATTTTTTGGAAGATGAACTTCGCCGCAGCGTATCCAATGCCGGAGCGCGCGTGATCGTCGTCGAGAGCATCTTCAGCATGGAGGGCGATCGCGCGCCGCTCGGTGACCTTTCTGCGCTCGCTGAACGTTACGCCGCCGAACTAATTGTCGATGAAGCGCACGCGATTGGCGTGCGCGGCCTGCGCGGAAGCGGTTGCGTGGCGGAAGCGGGGCTGTCCAATCGTGTATTCGCGACGGTGCACACCTGCGGCAAAGCCCTCGCGGCCGCCGGCGCATTCGTTTGCGGATCGGATAACCTGCGCCGCTTTCTGATCAATCGCGCGCGCACTTTTATTTTCAACACGGGGTTGCCGCCGTATTTCGCTTCGCAGGTTGCCGCCGGAATGAGTCTCGCCGCGGAAGCGGAATCTGAACGCGCTCGCGTGATGGAATTAAGCGTTTTCTTGAGAAATGAATTACAAAGCAACGGCTTTGACGCCGCCGGGAGCGATTCGCAAATCGTGCCTGTCATTCTGGGATCGAACGATGCCGCAGTCACTTTTGCCGATTGCCTCGGAACAATGGGATTCGGCATTCGCGCGATTCGTCCACCTACAGTGCCTGCGGGAACAGCGCGACTTCGCTTGTCCCTCACCGCGAAACATTCCAAAGAAATTCTTGCCGAGCTGGTTGCCGCAATGATTCAAGCCCGCAGCGAAAATCGAATCGCGCGTACGGTTTCCGTTTCCCGATGAATGGATATTTCGTGACCGGGACGGACACGAACGTGGGAAAAACTGTTCTGTCCGCACTCCTCGTCGCCGCGCTGGGCGCCGTGTATTGGAAACCCGTGCAAACAGGCGCAACCGAAGGCACCGATCGCGAATCCGTCCGCGCATGGTCGGAAGCCACGGAAGATCGGCTTCCTCTGGAGCGATTTCGGTTTGATCCGCCGGTTTCGCCGCATCTGGCTTCGCGCGAAGCTGGAATTCCAATCGCCCTCGATGCGTTCCAATTTCCGGAAGCGCCCGCCAGCCGGAAATGGATTGTCGAGGGCGCCGGCGGAGTGATGGTACCTCTCAACGAACGCGAGCTGATGCGCGATCTCATGCGGCGAATCGGATTCCCGGTCATCGTCGCCGCGCGCACATCGCTCGGAACGATCAATCACACGCTCTTGACTCTTGCCGCGTTGCGGGAAGCGCAGCTGCCGATTTGCGGAGTGGCTCTCATCGGCGACGAAAACATCGAGAATCGCTGCGCGATCGAACACTACGGCGACGTTCGCGTCATCGGCCACATCCCGATCCTGGAAAAAATTAATCGCGCGGCGCTGCTTGACGTATATCAAAAACATTTCGATCTCCGGGCATTCCAATAAATCATGAGCTCCTCCGATCTCCATCTCTGGCATCCGTTCACGCAGGAAGGCGTCGATCCGCCACCTCTTTCCATTCGCGGCGGGAAAGGCGTCTATCTCGAAACGCAGGACGGACGCCAGATTCTGGACGCGATTTCGTCGTGGTGGGTCAATCTTCACGGCCACTCGCATCCGGCGATTGCAGAAGCCGTTGCAAAACAAGCGGCGCGGCTCGAACACGTCCTCTTCGCGGGATTTTCCCACGAGCCCGCCGAAGAACTTGCGGCCCGTCTCGGCAAAATTGTTCCGCCGCCGCTGCGCCACGTTTTCTTCTCGGATGACGGCTCGACCGCGGTGGAAGTCGCGCTGAAACTAGCCCTTCAATATTGGAAGAATTGCGGACATCCAAAAAAACGCCGGATTGTCGCGCTCGAAAACGCCTATCACGGCGACACGGTGGGCGCGATGTCCGTGAGCGACGATTCACCATTCACAGCGGCGTTCGACTCCATGCG
>PMOP01000274.1 GCA_003161495.1 Acidobacteriota bacterium
AAGCTCTTGCCTTCCGTCGATTGTTTTGTCTGGTCAATCATCTATCAGCCTCAAAAATGCCACATAAGATTATCATGGCCGGGGATAGTTATGCGACCTTTTGCCCGTGTTCAGTTTCGCAATCTCAAAGCGCGCCGCATCGCTACGTTCCGCGTTGTTCCGCGCCAACCTCGCTGAAAGCGCTCACTCCTCTGGGCCGGCGCCGTCCAACAAGATTAGAGATTGAGTGTATGTGCTCGGCTCCTCTATAATGCCTTGCTTCGCTAAAGGGTGCGACGGTTTCGTGGCGCAGGCTTCAGCCTGTGGGGGTTCGTCCTTGCAAGAACTAAACCCCACAGGCTGAAGCCTGCGCCACAGATGCAGAAAACGTTGCGCGGGAGGATTTTCGGACGTGTGGGACGCTCTTCGTGAAAAAAAGATAGGCGTACGGATCATGCTCGGAGTCGTGGTCGGGATTCTGGGAATCGGCATGTTGTTGTACCTCGTGCCGCAGGGCACAAACGACCTGAACAGCTCGGACGCCGTCGCCCAGGTGGGCGACCAGACGATCTCGGTCGTCGATGTCCAGAACCAATTGAGCAAGAGCACGCGTAGCAGCCAGATTCCTCCCGCGCTGTTGCCGGCCTATACGCAGCAGGCGCTCGATCAGTTGATCGACGAGAAGATGCTGTCCCTCGAAGCCGACCGGATGGGCTTGCGCGTCTCGGACGAAGAGCACGCGGATCTGCTGAAGAAGCTCGTGCCGACGGCTTTTACTGGAGACACATTCATTGGCATGGACCGCTACACCGCGGAAGTCCAGGCGCGATTTCAGATGTCGGTTCCGGAGTTTGAAACGGAAGTGAAAGGCGCCCTGCTCCAGCAAAAATTCCAGCAGCTCGTCACCGATGGCGTCAGGGCCAGTGACGACGAAGTGCGCGACGAGTTCCGCCGCGAGAATGAGAAAATTAAACTCGATTACGTTTCGATCAAGCCCGACGACCTGCTAGCCAAAGTGGAAGTGTCAGACGCGGATCTCGCGGCCTACTTCGACAAGAACAAAGCCAGGTACGTGGTGCCCGAACGCAGGACCGTGGATTACGCCATCCTGGACCTCGCGCAGCTTCGCCAACGCTCCCCGGTGACCGATGACGATGAAAAGGTCTACTACCAAAGCCACATCGACCAATACAAACTGGAAGACCGAGCGCACGTCGCCCACATTCTATTCAAAACAGTGGGCATGACCGACGCTGAGGCCGCCGAAGTAAAGAAAAAAGCCGAGGACGTCCTGAGCAAGGCAAAGCACGGCGGAAATTTTGGCGATCTGGCCAAGCAATACTCCGAGGACACGACCAAGGATAAGGGAGGCGACCTGGGCTGGATTGTCCGAGGGCAGACCGTGCCGGAATTTGAAGCCGCCGCGTTCAGCCTTCCCAAGGGATCGATTTCGGATCTGGTGAAGACGCAGTACGGCTTCCACATCATCCAGGTGATTGACCGCGAGACAGCGCGCACGCAAACACTGGACGAAGTCAAAGCCAGTATTGTCAATCAATTGCAGCAGGAAAAGGCCGAGCAGCTGGGCGAAACGATCTCGACCCAGATTGCCGACGAAATTCGTCGCGGCGGGCGCGTCCCAGTCGAGGATCTGGCCAAAAAATTCAACATGACGACCGGGCAGGCGAAACTGGTTGAGGCAACTCAGCCGCTGCCAGAACTTGGGAATGCCCCGGGCCTGATGGATACAATTTTTCACCAGCGCACCGGTGACGTTAGCGCCCCGATCCACACGGACCTCGGCTACGTCATTGTTTCCGTGAAAGACATTCAGCCCTCACACCCTGCGGTACTTGCGGAAGTTCATGACCGCGTAGCCAGCGACTTTCGCCATGAAAAAGCTGTGGACCTTGCGAAAACTCGCGCCGAAGAGCTCGCCAAGCGCGCCAAATCCGGGGAGAACTTCGCCGCTGCCGCCAAAGCTCTCGGTTTTGCGGTAAAAACATCGGAACCCATCTCTCGAACCGGCTCGATTCCCGACGTAGGCAGCGCCAAACAATTTGCCGGCGCGTTTGCTTTGCCCGTCGGCCAGATTGGCGATCCGATCTCGGTGGGTCAAAATTGGACCGTCTACCGCGTTGCGCAGCACGACCCGGTCAACAACGGCGATTTTGAAAAACAGAAAGCCAAAATCGAAGAGCAAGTTTTGCAGCGGAAGAGGCAGACGGCCTACGATTTATTCCGAACCGCTCTAAAAGCGCGCCTCCAGCAAGAGGGCCAATTGCACTTTAACGCGGAGAATTTGAAGCGCCTAATAAACCCCGCATAGCATGTAACTATAACAACATAAAGGCGTTATTAATTTAGTGGCGAGGCTTGCTTTCGCCTCCGTCCTAAGCTAGCATATTTGTTGTCCGGATCTTGCGCCATACGCCAGAGGCAAGATTTTTAGCAGTTCCCCTTCCCAGAGATTGCTTTTCGCAATTTGGTTTTTCTAATCCTGTCCGCCGCTTTTCGTGAAGGGCTAATTTTTGACAGGCACTCGGGCGGGAATCATTATTTAAGTCTTACGGGCCGTATCCGACAGCGGAAACATTGGAAAGCAAGCGAGGTACAAGATGCAGGGGAAGACGAATCATCGCAATGAGTATCAGTGCACGATTGAAGTGAATCAGAACGGGAAGTACTGCGTGCGCGTTCGAGCTTCTTTTGCCCGCAAGGCCTGGGTCTTACCCGTTTATTTTCTTGCCTCTTCGTTTGACCGCTCCATGCGGAAGCTGGAGCAAGTGCTGCAGTTCCTGCAGCAAAAGGAAGAAGGCTTGCGGTTCTGGGGCGTCGAATACTCGGACGATCCCAAAATCTCGGAGGAACTGGTCCGCGAAGCCGGATTGCGGCTCGATCGCCGCGCTGAATTCCCACGCCGGTCTTCGAGCGTCGCCCTGTCACCGGAAAAGCCGGTTCCGGCTTTCTTGCTGGCTCCGGTTCGGCGCGGATTGGCGCATTCGATCGATACAGGCCGCGTAGGCGCAGCCGGTAACTAAGCTTTATTTTTCCCTCAAAATGACTTCGCCGTTGCCGATGGGCTGGTCGTTCAGCCAAAGGCGATATTTGTAGGAGCCGGGGTTTATACCTGGGCGTGGCGGGCCGCTTTGCAGTTGGCGTCCCGGGGGCGCCTGGAAGACGTTGGATTGGAAGGGGCAGCGGTTGGGATCGAACTGAATTTTGAGATTGCCGGATTCCGATAGCCAGACGACTTGCTCATCGGGGCCAATCACGACGATTTCCGGGAGCACACCAACCAGGACCAGTTTTTCCGCCATCGATACGCTTTCCTCCGCTGCCACGCGAAGATAGCACAGCATCCCCTTTGCGCGCTTGGAGAATGTGCGTGCCGGGGCAGGCCGCGGCCGAGCGGCCACGACGAACAAGTGCCTTCTCTCTGTGTTCTCTGTGTTGAAGCTCTTGAATTTATGGCGTTTGAAGAAAACTGCAAAGTCTTTCAACATAGAGGACACAGAGAAAAGCGGAGGGCGAATTCATTGACGTGGATAAGGCGGCAAAGGGGCCGATGATAGATGAGGCACAGCCATTTTGGCGGTTGCGTAGACGCCAAGAATCGCGCAAACTAGGTACTGGTCGGGAGTTTGTATTGGGAGAATCGCCCCGGAACGCGACCGGGCAATCGCTTTATCCACAAAGCCATCTTCGATGGTCCGTGTACTAGTCTTAGCGCATATTTTTGGATGGGCCTGCAAGAGACCGCGTGAAAGCTGAGGTTGGAAGTCATGATGGATCCGATGGATGAATTGCGACCGCCGACGAGGCTGATGCTCACGCCAGGCCCGTCGTGCATTAGCCCGCGCGTTTACCGCGCGCTGGCCACGCCCCTGGTGGGGCATGTCGATCCTTGGTTCACGGAATTTATGGGCGGCGTCCAGGAATTGCTGCGCCGCGTTTTTCAGACGGAGAATAACATCACGTTCCCGATTTCCGCATCGGGAACAGGCGGCATTGAAACCGCAGTAGTCAACGCCCTTGAGCCGGGCGATGAAGCGATTGTTTGCGTGAATGGCGTATTTTCCGACCGCATGGCGGAAATCGCCGAGCGCACCGGAGCCAAAATTCACCGCGTTCCCGCGCCCTTTGGCCGGACCGTGGATCCAGGAGATGTGCGCCGCGCCGGGCAAGGGCGAAAGATCAAGTTTGTGGGCCTCGCGCACGGGGAAACCTCAACCGGCGTCGTAACCAAGCTCGAACCCTTTCGTAAGGTAGCCGACGAACTCGGCGCGCTTCTGGTTGTGGACAGCGTCGCGACGCTCGCCGGTGTGCCTCTGGACGTGGACCGCCAGGGCATCGATATCTGTTTCAGCGGAACGCAGAAGGCTATCAGCGCGCCGCCAGGAATGTCGCCCATTACGGTGAACGCGCGCGTTGAAGAAATGCTGCGGAAGCGCAAGACGAAAGTGCAGAGCTGGTATTTCGACCTCACCACGGTGATGAATTACTGGGGCAAGGAACGCACCTATCACCATACGCCGCCGATTTCCCTGATTTATGGGCTGCATGAGGCGCTGCGGATCGTTCTCGAAGAGGGCCTGGAGGCAAGCTGGGAACGCCACAGGCAAAATCAAGCGGCTCTGATCGCGGGCTTGGAGGCAATGGGCATCCGCCTTTTTGTTGAAAATCCAGAGGACCGCCTGCCGACCGTCACCTCCATTTACATTCCCGCCGGTATCGATGGCGTGAAAGCGCGCGGCCGGCTGCTGAATGAATTCAATATTGAAATCTCCGGAGGGCTCGGGGAAATCAAATCCACGACATGGCGCATCGGCCTGATGGGATATTCCAGCCAGCGCGCGAATGTTCTCCTCTTTCTCGACTCGCTGGAGAGGGTTTTGCTCGACCAGGGCATGAAGCTTTCCATCGGCGCTGGAATTGCCGCAGCTGCCAGCAGCTTTGCGCATGCTGAGCCCGTACCCGTCGGTCACGGAAGGTAGCCTGCAAAAATGAGCACAGGGACCGGACTTTCTAATCTTGGAGCGATGAGCCAATTCGTTGGTGAATTTGACGTAACCTCGCGGCTGACCGATCGGACCTACCATTGCCGGTTTTCGCACCTGTGGAACGGCATCGCCACACGCCATAGCGACACGGTGGACACAAAATTCGTGGTGGATGGCAAAGGGTCGATTGTCGGCCTGGCGCATCCGGGAATCGTTCAGTTTACGGCAAAATCCGGCCGTGACATTTCGGACCGGGAGGCGAGCTACGTCGCGGCTCAATATCTGCAAGAGCAGCTGGAGCAGGAAGACGAACGGCCTCTCTATGACGTTTCCGCGGCGGATGTGGTGCGGATTATTGGACTTCTCGGAATTAAGTGAACGCGATTCGTGATTTGTAACTCATGATTCGTGGACGGTGACGGTCTACCTGGTTGGTCTCTCTCGAATTTCTTTGTGTTCCCTGCGCCCTCTGAGTTAAAACCTTTTCCGATTGAATATAAAAATTCACGACTACGCGTCGGAAAGCGATTCGTCGAAGCCGCCCGATGGTTCCGGCAACTCGCCGGATTCGAGGATCGCCCCGCAATCGAGGCATTCCACATATTCCGCGTCGGAATCCTTGGCGATGAGTTGCGTGCGGGAATGGCGGCAAGTAGCGGGATCGGCCACAATGTTACTCCTAAGCTAAACAAATCATAGCACGCGACTCGAAACGCGGCACTCAAGTTGAATCACGAACGATGCCTAAAATGCCCGAACCTGGGTTATAAGGGGTGAGCTGTATTTTGCCCGGAAAACGCCCGATGAAAGAGTCGATGCAAGTCATGAACCGGAAGGGAAACTCGATCCGCCGTGATTCAAACCGCTGAAAATCGATTTAGCAACATGTTGTTCTACGGCGTCGTGCTGTGTTTGGCGTATCTTGTCTTTCTGATTTTTCAGCCGTTTCTGGTGCCGCTGGGATGGGCAGCGGTATTCGGCGTCATCCTGTATTCCCTGAACAAGCGATTCGAGCGGAAATATGGCCCTACGCGATCGGCCGCACTGATCACGCTCGGCGTCACCCTGATTTTGATTGTTCCCGTGCTGCTGCTCGGGACGATGTTTGTCCGCGAAGGGATAGCCGCCGCCATGAGCATCCAGGCAGCCATGGAGGGCGGAGGGTACGGTTGGGTCAGCCACGCCTGGGGATGGCTTGGCTCGAAGATCGCGGCGGAAGGGATCATCATCGATGTGCCGGGCCTCGTTCGCCAGGGCGCCAGCCAGGCCGGGGAATACATGGCTACAGAACTTGGCCGGGTGATTCGGAATATCGTGGTTTTTCTGTTCGAACTATTCGTCATGCTGTTTGCGCTGTTCTACTTCCTTCGCGACGGCGATTCCATCCTGGACCGTTTCCGGCTTTTTCTGCCGTTTGAGGAGACGATGACGGAGCGGATGCTGGCGGAGGCTCGCGAACTGATTTTCGCGAGCGTTACGACGAGCCTGGTGATCGCGGCGGTGCAAGGATTTATTTGCGGGGCGGCTTTTGGAATTGTGGGCCTGGGTTCGCCCATCTTTTGGGGCGTGGTGATGGGCTTTTTGTCATTGCTTCCGGTCGTGGGCGCTTGGCCGGTCTGGATTCCCGCGACGATTTGGCTATTTTCAACGGGGCATGCCGGCCGCGCGATTATCCTGATTGCCATTTGCGGGGCGCTGGGCGCCACGATTGACAATATTTTGCGCCCCGTGCTGCTGGGCGGGCGCGCTTCGCTGAATGGATTACTCATCTTCATCAGCGTGCTGGGCGGCATCGCCGTGTTCGGCGTGCTGGGAGTTGTTCTCGGACCAATCGTGGTGGCAACCACCGTGGGCATTCTGGATGTGTATTCCGGAAGAAGTGTGGCAGGGAGCGCGCTTAACATGCCAGTGCCGTGATTTGCCGATCGCTTCGCGCATTGCATCTTTAATTTGTGAAAAGGGGCTGCGGATCACTTGCAGATGGTGGAAATTGCGAATGCTGCGTGCATGCGTCGCCCTTCCGCCTGTGCTAGAGTAACGCGCTTGGGGACGTTTTTTGAGTGGCGCATGCTTTAGCTTGCGGGGTTTAAGCTTTGCAAGGCCCCAAACCCCGCAAGCTAAAGCATGCGCCACTGAAAGACGCAGATTCTACGATGGCCATTAAACCCATGACATTGCTCGCCGGATTGCCTCCCGAAAAACTTCGGTGGAGGTGCGATCCGGATTCCATTCCTTTTGCCACGACGGCCGAGGCCGAGCCGGTGAAGGAGTTGCTCGGCCAGGAGCGCGCATTCCGGGCGTTGAAAATGGGTGTCGAGCTGAACGCTCCCGGGTTCAACATTTTTGTGTGCGGCCTTGCGGGAACAAGCCGCGGCGGCACGATCACGCATTTGATCGATCAGATTCATCCTCCCGCGAAGGCGTCGCTCGATCGCGCGTACGTCAATAATTTCAAAAGTCCGGACCGCCCGCGCCTGCTGGCGTTGCCGCGCGGGCAGGCCAACAGTTTCAAGAAAGACGTGCAAAGCGGCATTGAATTTTTGCGGCGGCGAATTCCGCAGGTGTTCGAGGGCGAGCCTTTCCAGCGGCAAAAGGCGCGCATCGTGGACCGCTTCACGGTTCGCGAAAAAGAATTGATGGACGATTTCACGCGGCGAATTGCACGCGAGCAATTCGCTCTGGGACACATGCAGGTCGGAGCCGTCGCGCTGCCGGAAATTTTTCCGGTCCTCGAAGGGCAGATGGTACCGATCGAAGACATTCCGAAAATGGTGCACGAAGGCAAACTGGAAACGATGGTGGCCGAGGATTTGGAGCGCAAGTACGAACAGTTCCGGCAGGAGTTCACCGTCGTTTACCGGAAGACGCTGACGCTTTCGCGCGAGCTGGCCAGCGAGTTGAGCTATCTGGAACAGGAAGCGGCCTCGGTGCTGGTCGACGGCTTCATCGAGGAATTGAAGGAAAAATATTCGGGCAATCTGGTGGCGGAATATCTGGAAGAAGTTCGCCACAGCATTCTCGACAACCTCGATCCGTTCAA
>PMOP01000457.1:0-955 GCA_003161495.1 Acidobacteriota bacterium
CTTTACCAGACCAACCGGCACGGCCCTTTCAGTTATCAATTCAACGTAGTGCCCGGAAACTACAACGTGATCCTCAAGTTCTCTGAGCATTACTGGACTTCCACAGGGCAAAGGCTTTTCAATGTTTTGATCAACGGAACACAAGTCCTGACCAACTTTGATATCGTGGCTGCCGCCGGCGCGCCTCTTACCGCCGTCGATAAATCGTTCCCAGTTACCGTAACGGGCAGCTCCATCACAATTCAATTCACAACCGGCACGGTGGATTTGCCCCTGGTGAATGCTGTCGAGATCAAGACAGCCTCCAGCGTCGGCATACAAATCAACCCGACTACCGCGGCGCTGCTTTTCTCGCAGAGCAAGCAATTTGCCGCGACGGTTACGGGAACGACCAACACGGGCGTGACTTGGACCTATAGCCCGCAAGTCGGATCGCTGGTCACTTCCGGAACGACTGCGGGTCTCTACACTGCACCTGCAACCATCACTACAGCGCAGACCGTGTATGTAAAAGCGACCAGCGTCGCCGATCCCACCCAAGCTTCCAGTGCTTCCGTTTCGCTCATACCTCCGTTCAGCCAAATCCTTATCAATTCCGGAGGGTCGGCTTACACCGACACTCTCGCGCAAGTCTGGAGCGCTGACTCCGGCTATACTGGCGGGAACCCCGCAAGCACAAACAGCAATATTTCCAATACTTCCGATCCCAAGCTCTACCAGACGGAACGCTATGGCGATTTCTCTTATCAGTTCATCGTTCCAAACGGCAGCTACAACGTGGTCCTGAAATTTGCGGAAATTTATTGGACCCAGGCGGGACAGCGCATTTTCAACGTCGCGATCAACGGCGCGCCAGTCTTGACCAATTTTGACATCATTGCAGCGGCCGGGACCGCGCTGACGGCCATCGACAAGACTTTTCCTGTCACCGTCACAAATGGTCAGGTCAATATTC
>PMOP01000457.1:975-14596 GCA_003161495.1 Acidobacteriota bacterium
GAAAAACGAAACTGTTGCTTGCAACAGCCGTCTCCTGTACATTTTTCTTACCCCGCCCCTGAAGGCGCGAATTGTTCGCGCTTTGCCGGCCTGGAATTGTTCTATCCGTAGTGGCATCGATAAACGTGAATGTTGGATCGCTCCCCCAAGAATCGGAGAAAATTCAAATGAAATACCGATGGAAATCCAGATGACTTTCCCGAGAATTGGGAATCTTTGAGGAATTTGTGTTGGCCTTGAAAGACTTTTTGCCGATACGTTTCATGAAGTTGTGGTGATTGACTGGGGTCCGAAAGATGATCTATCCTTCGCATCCACAGAACGCGCATGTCGGAAGGAAAGAAGGCCCGCCGGGAAATAGGACAGAAGTATAAATCAGATTTCGGCCACGGCTTCGGCGGGTGCAGATCGCCAAGTCCAGACAAGCCTTATTTAAGCCGCGCACAGAGGAATGCATCGCTGTCTTCCTCGCCGCGACCCAGGGGCTACGAAAGCTATCTTCTCCAACTGTCGGTGGAGGTTTGGGCCATGAAATCTCGTCGCATCCTTTCTATTTTTTCTTTGTGCGGTTTTCTGTGTTTATCCGCCGGATTGTACGAATGCGCCGCGGCCGGAATTCCTCCAGCCCAGACAAAGCGTTCCGGCCCTGAAGCCACCGCTTCGCCACAATCAAAAGCCACCGATGATTCTTCACCTGCCGAGGAGGTAGCCATCCCCGGTCCGCTGCGTTCGTTCTTGCGGATGGCCGCGATCAGCCAGCAGATCACACCGGAAGAAGTATTGCCGCTGCTTGCGCGCGACGTGGTCATGAGCGGCTATCAGGGCGGCAAACCCACGGAATACCTGGTCCTCGTGAATTGGTATATGGATCAGGCCAGGGAACTGGAAGCCCTGGCAGGCAAAGGCGGCGTGATTCATGTTTCAAATTGCGACGACGCGAAACCTCTTCTTGTCATTCTCGGCTATCGTCTTCAGAATTCCTGCGGGCCGGACGCCGCGCTGGAGACCTCCGATGCGAACAGGGCGTTCCTGACGATCGATTCCGGTTTCCCATTAGCGGATCTTGAGGAAACACTACGCAGCGGCAAGCCATTTGACGTCCCGTTTGCACCTACAAAAGTTCCTGTCCTCTTCAAGTCATCGGACTGGGTTCAGAAAAAGAAAAATGCCGATCGCGGGGTCATTGACTCGATCTTGCGTGATCCGGACCTAGCCCGACTTTACTGGGCGATGTCCCGCATGGATGCGGAAACAGGTCAGTTCTTGTGGCAGTCCATGGGCCCGAAAAAATTGATCCTGGGCGCGGCCGTATTGGATTTTTATGGCAGCCAGATCAGTATCCGGTCGGGAAGAGTAATTGTTCCGGGCGGAGTCGCTGCCGAAACCGCGTGGAAGGATTTGGTTGGCGCCAGCCCGCGCTCTCCCGCCGAGTTCGTTTCGCGACTTCTGACAAAAGATAACGGTTGGCAGGCATCGTATTTTGACACCTTGTCCCGCATAAGCCCGGCGCAGCAGGCTTACTTTACTTCGCCCCGCCGATTGCAACGTTTTTATGACGCGTTGCGCGGGCATGACACGAACCCAATTCCAACCAAGCATTCTTTTCGCCCGGATCCGGCTCTCTTTTTGCTGGAAGCCCGCTTGCAAATCGATGCCAACGGCCAGCCGCACATTCCCGGCAACATCGATGTTTGGAGGGATGTCCTGCGCCGCAAGACGGATTCCAAGCTTATCCGTGAATGGGGGGACAAAGCAGCAGGCTGGAACAATCCGGAACAGGTGGTCGAGGGAATGTTTGGGGTTTCCCGATACGCAATGCCCGAGGGGCCGGTTTACAACTTCCTGGTGTTGACGGAAATCGATCGCGGGCGCGCACCCGCCGAACAGCTTGATGTGCCCACGGCTCGCCTCTTGGCGGAAAAATTCCCGCTCTTCGGCGACCAGTATCCAATGTTTGCGGAATTTCACGCGTTGAACAATCAATCGATCTCGCGATTTCTTACTGTCGCTGAGAGTCTGAATCAGATACCCGATCGCCTGGCAAGAACCGATGCTCTGGGAATGTTGCAAGCCAACATCGGCCTTTGGCAAATCCTGGCGCGCCAAGGTCAGATTCCGGATGCCAGTTTGAACGATTCCTGGCAGAAAATCGTCAACGAGTTCGGGGCACTGCACACTTCCGATCAAGTGTACAAAGCCGGGCGCGCCTCCCTCGCGGAACTCTTGCGCGCTTCCACCGGCAAAACTTATCTGCCGCAAGACCAGCTTTTTGCGTTGCTTGCGGGTCCCGAGCAGTACACCAAAGAAGCACAACAGCTGCGATCGGAGATGGCCGGAAGGATGCGCCAGGTAATTGACGATCAGCGTCTGGTTTCCTTGGATACGCTGATCTCCCTCGGAGATGGCCTCGACCAATTGGCCAAGGGCACCGACGTTGCCGAATCTCTGCTCCCTCTGGCCGGAGAGCTTCGCGAATTTGAAATGCCCAAGCCTCTCTTCACGAAAAGTGAGAGAACCGAATTTGCCGAGGGACTTTACAGCAACCGCCATACCGCATTGCAGATGCGAACCGATCTGATAAAAATAATCAAGGCTCCCGGCAGCCCCGCGGAATTGACTCAGGCACACGCGTTGCTCACTCCTTTTTTAAGGGACACTTTGGTCGGCCTCAATTACGCGTACTACGAGCCGCCCGGCGCCCAAATGATTCACAATAATCCGCTTTTCGTTCGTTCTCATGATTTTTCCGGAGGCGAGTATTCGGGCGAAGCCGCAAGCGCCAGCGACCAGGTTTGGCGTTCGCCGCGCATTTTTGGGCGCGGATGGACGGCGAGCGGCGGCGCTCACTTGATCGGCTCGATGGCCGATTTACCCTATGCCCTCGCACGAGTCGAGCAGGATTTCATCGTGCCGCAGAATGTCCAGTCCCTGATCTGGGAAGATTTAGTTCCGGGACTGATCACGAGCGCAGTGCTGCCGCGGTGGTGGAGTGTAACGCGGAACGAATTGCACGCCGTGGCGCTCTATCAGCGCGCAGGCGAAGAGCTTCTCAGCGACGCCGCAACGGATGAAAAGCTGCGCGAGCCCGTCGTCAGTATCCTCTCGGATTGCCTGCTGCCCCTGAGGCTGGAACAGGTGGAAACCGCATTGCGCGCCGGACATGAGGAAGAAGCCCTTGCCCAGATCGCCCCTGGCGAGACCTTTTACTTGGCGGCTGAATATCGCCGCAGAAATGCCTCCGAGAAACAGCATTGGGGCCCGGCAGGAAAAGAATTGGACGAACTGCTCGCCCACTCCCCAGCCGAAACGGATCCCGAGCGAATTTCCGAAGATTTCGGCGTCCCTCATCCTGCTCTCGCGCAGAGCTACGGGCGGGAACTGATGAGCATGAAGCCCATTCCCACATTTCTTTATTACTCCAGCCGCTTGATGGCCGAATCCTGGGATTCGGGCAATTTGTACTGGGGCCGTTTGGCGGATGAAATGGGTTACTCGCCCGTCATGCTCAACGTGATCGTCCCCCAATTAACGCGCCGCATGGTGGAGCAGACTTTTGCATCGCACCTGGAAGATTGGTCCGCGGTCCTGCGCGCCATGCGCGAAACCGGAGAAGAATTCCGCCAGGGCAAAATTGCAACGTTGCCGAAGAGCCGCCCGGTGGCCGGGCTTTAAAATATATTAGATTTGCCGAAGGAGATTTCGGGTAGTAAGCCGCAGTCCAGAAAATGCGCCGGGCAATTTCACGAGGGACCTATGGCCAAACGATATGTGCTTCCATGCATGGGCGTTCTGATTTTCATCTCCAGCTTTGCGGTTTGGCTGGCGGCACGCGACCAGGATACCGGCGGTAGCGTCATCCGCGTGGTTGTCTCCATGGTGCAATTGAATGTGGCCGTCACGGACGAAAAGGGAAACTACGTGACCACTTTGCGCCCCTCGGATTTTGAAATCACAGAGGACGGAATTCCGCAAAAAGTCGCCACGTTTGAAGAAGGCAACGAAGGCCAGCAAAAGGTGCTCAACGCCGCTCAAGAATCGAGCCCGTCCGACTCGCCCAATGCCCCGGCCAGCGCTTCGGCGCCCGAAGAGCACCGGCGAACCGGTCCTCCGCGCGGCGGCACGCAAACCGAATCCCTCGAGGGGATCGCCTCTTCCGTAAGCGGCTCCAACGTGTTCATATTGTTTGACACCAGTAATTATATGTTTCGGGGACGCGGCTTCGTATTCGCCCAGGATTCCATTGCGGAATTTGTGCGCACGCTGGATCATCCCTACCAAGTGGCGTTCTATTCCTACAGCCGCGATTTCTTCCGCGCCGCTTCGCTCACGACGGACCGCTCCCAGGTATTGCGCGGCGTCCGCGAGACCGTGAACGGCGACGATTCTGCGTTGTATAACGCCTTGCTTATGACCCTGAAGGATGCGGCCCAGTATTCCGGCAGGAAAGTCGTCGTCGTCTTTTCCAATGGCCCGGATAATTCCAGCATGGTTTCTCCCGAAGACGTCGACGAATTGGCGCAGTCCGAAGGCGTCCCGATTTACATGGTCAGCACCCGGGAAGCTAAACTGGATGCCGCTTCCGCGGCCGTTTTTGCGCGCATGACGGCCAGCACCGGCGGCGAAGCGTACTTCGCAAAGAGCTGGAAGGATCAGCGCGACGCCTTTTCTTCCATCCGCGAAGACCTTGCGCATCTATACTTTATGAGCTATTACCCGCAACCCAACCCCAATCGTGGCTGGCGCGCCATTACCGTCCGGCTGGCCAACCCCAAATTCAAGAAATACCGCATTCGCACCCGCAGCGGTTATCGCCCCATTCCGGCCAGGGCCAACCTGGACGCTTCCGAGCCCGGCCAAGGTCAATAGGACATCGGTTGCTGTTCGCCTCAGGGTGGCGTGACAGTAACCCCTAGAAACTAGGGTAGTTTGGGGTGTTCTATTCTCGCCAACTGTCCTTCCGTACAGTAGTAATTTTCTGAGCGCATGATTAACCTTTCAGGAGGTGGATCAGGTGCGTTCCATCCCGGCACGAACCAGCGAGAGGAAGAGATTGTCCCATGGATAAAAGGAAAACGGCAATCATGTCAGGGCGTGGAACCACGCATGATGGATCGAAGGCGGAGCGCAGGAAGACATACCGGTTCCTGGTTGCCGTGCCGGTCGATGCCAGTTGGCGAAGTCCGGAAGGCGTGCCCATTCTAGTTCCGGCGGTCGCGAAACAAGTCAATGGCAACGGCGGCTACCTGGAAATGACGCAGCACCCCAGCGTGGGCAGCCGGATTACACTCACTAATTTTCTTTCCGCGGAGACGGCGGAAGCCCGTGTGCTGGCCACGCCGAATTCAAGGGAAGGCGTTTCCCACGGCATTGTCGTTGAGTTGATCACCCCGAGCGAGAGTTTCTGGGGCGTGAATCTCCAGGTCAAAAAAACGAGCGTCGAGCTGCAAAAGCTTGAAAAATCGCTGCAAGCCGAAGGCATCGATTTCCGCTTGCTGAATGAATTTCGCGATACGGTCGATACCCTTCGCACGACTGCGCTGGCCGTTCAACAATTACGTGAATTTCAGCTGAAAGGCCAGGATTCCGGCGAGGTTATTTCATTACTGGTGTCGAGCCGCGTTCGCCGCGGTACGAATTTTTGCCACGAACTCATCGCGGATATTGATGCGGGAAAATTGTCCGGCGGGACCAAGGAAGTCGACGAACTGTATAACACCCTCGAACTGGCGTGCGACCGGCTGAGGCAATTGGTAAAGAGCCGCCATCCAGACCGGTACGTCACCTCGCGCAGCTGACCTGCCTGCATCCTGCGGAATCCAAGTGGCCGGCACGCCGGAATCTTTTGGCGGCCGCTGGCAGAGTCCGCGCCTTAGAAATGCAAAACAATTCCCGTCGATATCCTTGGATTGTGTTCGATCCCGCCGAAGTACCGCGTGATGACATCGTCGCCTTCAATCACTCGCCAGGTGACGCGCGGCGCCACCTGCCAGTCCACTCCGCCGCCGATTGCCGTAGCAAAGGAATTGTCCCAAATTCCGTTGGTGTAGGCATGCCCGTAGCCCACCAATACATGAAAAAATGGAGAAAAAATGCGCCGCGGCAAACAAATCTGCGGCCCGACCAGGATATTGAGCTCACGTGCCGGGAGTTGCGAGCCGAAATGGCCATCTACCTCTCCCTCTATTCCCAGCCACTCCCTGAGATTGTATTGCACTGCGACTTTCACGCCGCTTAGATTTCTTGCCGGTATGGCTTGCGGCAATCTGCCAAGCGCCTCATAGGAATAACCGCCAAAAAAGTCCATGGGGTTCTGGGCCTTTGCGGAAATCGAAAAGAGGAAGAAAAGTCCAAGCGGAACCAACAGTCTTCGATTCATGAAAATAGCCTCCGGAATGAAGAGCAGAAAACGCGGCGCTATGAAATGCCCTTAACCGCGGGCATGGGGATGGTGAGCAATTGAGGTGCCAGAATTGATTTGCCTATTGCTTCGCCAAAAGGGGAACCCACAGAATTCCGCGTCAGCTTTGGCCCTAATGGCGTGGCCGCTTTCCCAATTTGGGAAGGGACCCTGTCGTTTTTGGCATTATTTGTGCCACGAAGGAAAGCACCTGGCCCGGACGGTCGCTCTGGGCTTGCGCCGATTGGAGTGCGAGATCTTAAGTTCGCACGCGTTTTTTACTTTTTGATGGGAATCAAATCGAGGCCAAAGTGTGGATGACTGTAAGTGCCGTCGACGAGCACGGGGACCACGGAGCCCTTCTTTTTATCTAAAAATGGATCAAGCACCTTGGCGAAGAGCGCCTTGATTCCGCTCGTGCTTTGCGAAAATTTGGCGTCCATTCTAAGCGTTCCGTGCAGGTCAACTTTCTCATTCAGCAGATTGAATGTTCCGTGCATCCGGGCGTCCGCCCCTGGAACTGAATACAGGAGTTCCGCGAATGTAGCTACGCCATCGTGCACCTCGATCTGCCCGTGCACGTGCGACATTACGTTTTCTTCGGGTTCTTCTTTTTTCTCTTCCGGCTTGTCCTTTTTTTCTCCGCGCGCCGTCTCACTTAGCTCATCCACGCTCACCTGGCTGGAGGGTTTTTCAAAGCGCCCGTTGTCGATATCGAACGCGCCCTGCAAGGTGACCTCTTTCAGGAACGGTTTTCCTTCGGGCGGCACCGTGACATGGGCCTTGAAACTCGTCGCTCCGGACATGGGTGGTGTATTCCCCCTGACAAATAGCCGCAAAATATCCTGAATTCGCCCGTCGTGGACGGCGAAGTCTAGCGACGTAAACTTCGCGTCCCAACCTTCTTTTTTGGCGATGCTTCCACTGGAGTTGATCACCGTTTTGAAATAGGAGGTTTCGACGCTGGTTAGCGCCACATCGCCGTTCATGCTATTGACCACGAGCTGAAAGTGAGTAGACAGCGGCGCCGCGTGCTTGCTGCGCTTGACCTCGAAATCCGGTGAAGTGGTCGTGCCTTGCACGTTGACGTGGCCGAGCGGCCCCGAAAATGTTCCTTCTGAGTCCACGATTCCCGAAACGCCTTTGAAAACGCCCAGGTCAGCGCGCTGAAAAGAAAACGTTCCTGAAACCGGGGTCTGGCTTGGATCACTCGCATGGAATGGCCCAAAATGTCCCGTCGACGCGATTTCTCCCGGCGGCGATGGATTTTTCATTGTCAATCGATAGGACATTCCGGCCTGGGCGCTGACGGTTCCCAGACTAAGCTCGTGAATGTCAAATCGTGTTGCGGGATTGCCGTTCCCGCTCTCGAATTCCAGAACGGCACCATTCGCGACCACTTCGCCGATGGTCATTTGCGAGTCCGCATATCCGCCTGTAAAAGCGCCAGTATTTTTGAGAGGTGGAATCTGCAGCCGAAGGCCCTCCACGTACACTCTTGAGATATGGTGCGGCCGGAAAATAAAGTCGGCATAGCTTCCTTGAATCGTTAACTTCTGGATCGAAACAACAGGCGGAGAGCCTGCGGGGCCCGAAGGGGAACGGAACGCTACGCCCTCAACCGTGCAACCGGGATGGGGGAAATACTCGGTCTTAAAATGCTCGATGGTGACGTTACTCGGAAATGTTTCCCGTAAAGACGCCGTGACCGCCCTTTCCGAGAAGGGAAAATATCTCGCCAAAAAGAAGACAATCCCAACAAGTAGGATGACGGAAACGGAGGCGATCCATATCCACAGCCGCGATAGGTGAAATTGGCGCGCGCTGCCGGATGAAACATTTGCCGATTCAATTCGTATCGCCGAGCGTTCTGCCATCGCGACTTAATCCCGGGGCTTGGGCACAACTGCAAATCTAGGTTCCGTTGAATCCAATAGAAAGTCTATCAGGTTGAAGCAGTATTCGAGCCAACTAAGATTCGGATCGAAGCATCCCTGGATTCACGCCGCGCAAAAGGCGGCGCAATATTCCGCGAATTGACTTTCTCTCGTCCCGCTGTATGATAGAAAGTGTCCCGTGTGCCCTAGGATCAAGGTCGGCGCCTGCTTCTGTTGTTGCTGCAACAGTGCGCCGCTGTGTGGGGGACTCGCGCGATAGGGAATCGAGAAATCGCAGCGCAGGGAGCCCACCTCGGTGACCAACCCGAAGGTGGGATTTTTGTTTTCGGGCGAAGAAGCTTTTTGATTTTGGGCACCTTGTGATGGAGGCAAAAGTAAGATGAAGGTCTCGAACTCTTCCTGGGCCGAACGGCTCGCCGGAAAAATTCCGGAAAGCCTGGCCCGAGAAATAGATATCTTTGAAACGGAAATTTCCTTGCGCAAGCAGGGGAAGATCGATGAGCGCCTGTTCGCGGAAACGCGGCTGCGACGCGGAGTCTACGGCCAGCGGTATGACAATGGACAAAGGCACAACGGGAAAACGGTGCAGCGGCTCGGGTATCCCTCCGGAGAACTGACCAAGGGTCCGAACACGATGTGGGATGCCCCGGGGATGCAGCGCATCAAGATTCCGGCCGGAGGGCTCAGCGGGCAGCAGCTTGAAACATTGGCGGACCTGGCCGAGGAATATTCCGACGGCATCGCGCACGTGACCACGCGGCAGGATTTCCAACTTCATTACGTACACATTGATGATACTCCCAGCGTGATGCGCCGCCTGGCCGCCGCGAACATCACCACGCGCGAAGCCTGCGGGAATTCGGTCCGCAATGTGACCGCCTGCCCCTACTCCGGCGTCTGCCCGGATGAAAAATTCGACGTCACTCCTTACTCCCGCGCCATGTCCAAATTTTTGATGGGCCATCCGGACACGCAGAATTTCGGCCGGAAATTCAAGCCGTCCTTCAGCGGCTGCTCGCAGCATGCCTGCGGCCTCGCGAGCATGCACGACATGGGCATGATCGCCGTCACGCAAATCGAAAACGGAAAAGAGAAGCGCGGCTTTGAAGTGCACGTCGGCGGCGGACTCGGCGCCGTACCTTATCAGGCCAAACTTTTCGATTCGTTTGTTCCTCCCGAGGAATTGCTGCCTCTTGCGCAGTCGATCTCCCGCGTTTTCGCGCGTCTCGGCGAAAAGAAAAATCGCAGCCGCGCGCGCATCAAGTTCCTGATCCAGGATTTGGGGATCGAGAAATTCAAGGAATTGGTGCGCGAAGAGCGAAAAACTTTGCCGCACGACGCGAGATGGACCGAATACATCGACGACGCGGAAAAATTTCAGGAATCACCACTCCGGCCCGGAGGCAAAGCGCCGCTCCTCGGCTCGGAATCTTTCCAGCGATGGGTAAAGACGAACACCCGTCCGCAAAAGCAGGAAGGCTACACAGTCGTCACGATCGCGCTTCCACTCGGCGACATTGCCTCTGACCAACTGCGATCCCTCGCGGACATTGCGCGCGGTTTTACGAGGGAGACGATCCGCTCGACTGTCGAGCAAAATATCGTTCTTCGCTGGATCAGCCAAAGCGACCTCGTTGAATTGCACAAGGCGCTTGAAGCCGCTGGACTTGGCGACGCCGGCGCCGGCAGCATCGTGGACATCGCTGCCTGTCCCGGCACTGACACTTGCAAGCTGGGCATCTCCTCTTCACGCGGGCTCGCCGCCGAATTGCGCAAGCGGCTCGGCGAGAAAAATTTCCAGTTGGACGATTCCGTCGTGAAGCTGCACATCAAGATCAGCGGCTGCTTCAATAGTTGCGGTCAGCATCACGTGGCGGATCTCGGCTTTTACGGCGTCAGCCGCAAAATGTCAGGCTACGCGGTCCCGCATTTTCAAGTGGTTCTGGGCGGCGAATGGGAACACAACGGAGCTTCTTACGGTCTCCCGGTCATCGCGATCCCGTCCAAAAATATTCCCAAAGTTGTTTCTCGCCTGACGGATCGTTACGCGGCCAATCGCAAAGAGGGCGAGAGCTTCAAGGACTTCATTGCCCGAACCGGCAAAGTTGAGCTGAAAAAAATGCTGGAAGATCTTGCGCGCCCGCCGGCCGATGCCTCCGACCGTTCGTTCTTTCAGGATTGGGGCGATCCCCGGGAATACACGCTTGCGGATTTGGGAGTGGGCGAATGCGCCGGAGAAGTTGTGTCCTCCGTCGAATTCGATCTCGCCGCCGCTGAAAGGCAATTGTTCGAGGCCCAGGTGGCTCTCGAAAGCGGCCAAATCGACGAAGCGGGGCGGACGGCCTATCGATCCATGCTGCAAGCCGCGAAAGCGCTGGTGAAGATCGAGTCATCCAACATTGCGGACGATCCGGCGCAAATCGTCAAGGAGTTCCGGGCACGCTTCTACGACACGCAGAAATTCTTCGATCCATTTGCAGGCGGGAAATTTGCTCACTATTTATTTTCCGCGCATGAAAAATCAGCCGAGCCGTACACGCCGGATTCGGCGCGCTACCTGATCGACGAAGCGCAGCTTTTTATTGACGCCGCGCACAGTTGCTATAATCGAATTTCGGCGCCGGCGCACGCCTGAGAAATTAAGTAGCTTTACTTTCACACGGCGCGGGCCCCATTTGCAGCCCGCCGATAAAAGGAATCCAACGCATGCAGCTCCAGCACGTCAACGTGAAACTGCTCGTCCAGAATCCTGGAGGCGCCAGCCTCGAGCCGCTGATCCCGGTATTTCATGGTTGGATCGAAAATCAGGATGCCAAAGATGAGTTGCTGATAGATGTCGCCGATTACTCTCACGTTCCCGCTGGCCCGGGAATCGTCCTAATTGGCCACGAGGGAAACTACAGTGTCGACAATTCCGGCAATCGCCTCGGCGTTCGCTACAACCGCAAAGCGGCCGTGGACGGCAGCAATCAAGATCGCTTGTCGCAGGCTGCACGCGAGGCCCTCGCGGCCTGCCGGCGTTTGGAAGCGGAACCTCGCCTCGATGGAAAATTCCGATTCAACGGGCAGGACATCGAAATCTTCATCAATGACCGCCTGATCGCTCCAAACAACGCCGCAACGCGCGAAGCATTTGATGCGGACTTCCACGATTTTTCCCGGAAACTGTTTCGAGGAAAAGAGTATTCTATTTCTTACGGCGAGGACCCGCGCAGCCTGTTCACGGCTTTTGTGAAAGCGGCTCGGCCCTTCGCTGTCACGGATTTGATCGAAGCGCTCGCATAGATCGCAAACGCGTTTTCGCAGAGGAGAAACTCCCATGGGAAAATTAATTCAAACCTCGAAAGTAAAAATCTCCAAGGAACCCGGAAAAAGCAAAATCAAGCGCGCGGAAATTGAGGGTTTCCCCGGCGCGCTGCGCATGGGAATTCATGGCGGCATCGCCCAGTACTTCAAGCTTTCGCCGGAAGAGCCCATGGCCTCGACGCTCGATTACATTGTCGCGGCGGTCGGCGGATGCATGACCGGCACCGTGGCCGGCGCTCTGGAAGCGCGCGGCGTCAGCGCGAATCCCGACAAGCTCCAAGTGGAAGCGGAAGGCCGCATCGAAGATGTGGACGGCAAAATGATCCTGACGGGCATTAAGCTGCACTACCGTTTGAAAGTGCCGAAAGAGAAGCGCGCCACGATCGAGCGCGCGCTGGAACATCACGAAGGACTTTGCGCGGCGTCGGAAAGCGTGCGGCGCGGCATCACAGTCGAATGGGACAGCGAAATCGTCGAAGAGTCCGATGCGGAAGCCGGCGAGACGCCGGCCGCAACAACCGCTGCCCGCCGATAAAGCGGGCCGCCGTTCCGTCCCGCAAGCTTCGGGACGGAAGGCGATAGTTTCGCGATCGAATGTCGCTATCAAATTGCCCGATCATCCTGCGCGATCAAGCAGCGCCACTTGATGTAGACAAACTGGAGCGGTGTTGTCCAACGGCGAGAATCTCCAAATAAAAAATCCACAACACACTGGCCAATCGCAACCAGGCGGCGGCCAAAACAAAAATACAGAACACCGGCAATTGGAAGCGTGGCAACGCACACTCGTGCTCTGCATACTCTCCCTCGCCTTCGTTGCCAGTTTTTTCGTGTACGCGCGCCGCTCCGTGGACTTCGCCGGTTACGCCGCGGTCGGCCAGGCTTTCTTCGACGGCCGCGATATTTACCTCGACACTCCCGTGGGCGCAAACACGTGGCCGCCTTTTTTCAGCTTAGCCGCCGTGCCGTTGGGCTTGCTCGATCGAGTCTCGCCTTATTTCGCGCGTATCGTCTGGATCGCGCTCACCTGGGCTTCGATTTTTTGGGCGCTCGATCTGATTGCCCAACTGCTTTACGGCAAGCGCTTGAGATTTCGCCCGTATGAGAATTCTCTCGCCATAACTTCTCCGGAATTGCTCATCCCGTTCGCGCTCACACTTCCGTTCCTCATCAATAATTTCGAGCTGCTGCAAATTAACATGATTCTTTTTTCGCTGGCGCTTTGGGGACTTGTCCTGCAAGCAAAAGGGCGCGAAGCTTCGGGCGGAATTGCACTAGCCGCGGCAGCCGCGATGAAAGTGATGGCCATCGCTTTCCTGCCCTATTTGCTTTACCGGAAGCGCTGGCGCGCGGCGCTCTGGATGGCGGCGGCCTCGCTCGTTTTTTTCTTCAGCCCGGCGCTCTTTCTCGGCTGGCCGAAATTTTGGAGTGGGGTGGCGTTGTGGCCCGTGGCGCTGCGCGCCAGTTGGGGCGCCGGAAACGCGCACCAATCCGTCTATTCCATGTGGGACCGCATTTTGGGTTACGGACATATTCCGTTTGCGGTTCCAGGAACGTTTATGCTGCCCTTGAGCGGCGCTCGCAGCGCGAAGCTGGCTTGGGAGATCTCCTGCGCCGCGGTTGCCGTGCTCGGCGCAATCGCATTTCGCGGAGTGCCGCGCCCCGATTCTCGCTGGGCGCAGGTTGAATGGGCCGCGGTGTTTGTCGCCTCGACGATCCTGAGTCCGCTGACGCGCAAACCGTATCTAGTGGTGCTGCTCCTGCCCTACGCGCTGCTTTACGCCGCCTTGCAGTCGACGGATCTTGATGCGCGCACGCGACGCGTCCTGCGCACCGTCATGCTCGTGTCCTTCGCGCTCAGTCTGCCAACTCTTCACGACCTGATTGGAAAATCACTGGCCGTCAGGTTGGAGATGGGTTCCGTCGTGACCTACGGATCGCTGATCATGCTCGGCGGCCTGCTCTGGTACCGCGGCCGCGCGAATTTGGGAACCTAGTGGCGTAGGCTTCAGCCTGTGGG
>PMOP01000457.1:14651-18718 GCA_003161495.1 Acidobacteriota bacterium
CGAGAAAGATTGTTGAAATTTCCCGCGAGATGTATATGATGCTCCGTTCAGGCCATCAACAAATGGTTTCGTCAGGCACGAACGTCTTAGGTTGAGATTTCGGGCATTGGGAAATAGGCCCGCATGACCCCTGGAGCGGAGACGATGCTGAGTAGACGACTGGAACGCGGTTCCACCTCTGTAGCCCTTGCCTTCGCAGTATTCCTCACCTTTATGACGGTGGTCACCGTTTATATCTTCTGGGCGAAAGTGTGGTGGTTTCCCCCGGCCATCAGCGATTTCGGCCATGAAATCGACGCGCAATTCGCCCGCACATTCCTGATTACTGGCGTCGTGTTTGTGGCGGCGCAGCTTGGCCTGGCCTACGCGATTTTTAAATTCCGAGATCACGGGCAGAAGGCCGCCTACTTTGAAGGCAACAACACCATGGAAATTATTTGGACGCTGGCGACCATCGTGTTGTTCGTGGGCCTTGGCCTGTATGCGCGAAATGCCTGGGCGGAAGTGCACTTCATGGGCGCCGCGCCGGGCGCGCTGCAAATCGAGGTCACCGGCCAGCAATTCGTCTGGAATTTCCGCTATGCCGGGCCGGACGGAAAATTTGGACGCGAGAAGCCGGAACTGGTCAGCGCATCCACGGGCAACCCGGTGGGACTCGATCCGACCGACCCGGCGTCGAAAGATGACATTGTTTCTCCGGTGATCGTGGTTCCGGCGGGACGCGAAGTCGAGCTGATCATCCGCTCGCAAGACGTGACGCACAGTTTCTACGTGCGCGAACTGCGCTTGAAGCAGGACGCCGTCCCCGGCATGGAAATTCATATGCACTTCACCGCCACCGTTCCAGGCGATTATGAAATTGCCTGCGCGGAGCTGTGCGGCCTGGGGCACTACCGCATGCACAGCATGCTCACGGTGATGCCCGAAGCGGATTTTGAAAAATGGGAAAAAGATCAGGAAGCGGCGAACCAGTAGGATTTAAGTAGGACAGGCTTCAGCCTGTCGGTTTTATTTTTGCCGTGCAGCAAGGAAAATCAACAGGCTGAAGCCTGTTCTACCGAAGACCCGAGGAGAGGCTCAATGGTGACACACGAAAACGGCGGCGGCCACGGGCACCACCAACCTCCGTCCGGTTTCATTCGTAAATGGGTGTTCAGCATCGATCACAAGGTGATCGGCATTCAGTACCTGTTGCTGGCCTTGTTCTCCGTGTTTGTCGGCATGGCTCTTTCGCTGCTCATGCGCTTGCATCTGGCCTGGCCTACCGCGAAGTTTGCAATCTTTCACGGCGGCCAAATGACTCCCGAGCAATATCTGGCGCTGATGACCATGCACGGCACGATCATGGTCTTCATGGTGCTGACCACGGCGCCGCAGTCCGGCTTCGGCAATTATTTCCTGCCCATTCAGATTGGCGCGGCGGACATGGCGTTTCCCGTGCTGAACATGCTTTCATTCTGGACAACGTTTGTGTCGCTCGTCGTCATGATCTGCGCGTTTCTTGTGCCCGGTGGCGCGCCGATCGGCGGCTGGACTTCGTACCCGCCGCTGAGCGCGCTGGGGGAAATCGTCGGTCCGGGTCAGGGCGGCGGCGAGACACTTTGGATTGTAGGTTTGGCGATCTTCTGCGGCGCATCTTTAATGGGCGCGCTCAATTTCATCACCACGCTGATCGATCTTCGGGCAAAAGGCATGACGCTCGGGCGGCTGCCGCTTACCTGCTGGACGTGGTTCGTCACGGCGATTCTCGGTTTGCTGGCGTTCGGTGTTCTCCTTGCGGCTTGCATCCTGTTGCTGCTCGATCGCCTGGCGGGCACGAGCTTTTTTATTCCCGGCGGGCTCGTTGTCACCGACCAGGTGATCACGTGGCACAAAGGCGGTTCGCCGCTGCTGTGGCAGCATTTGTTCTGGTTCTTCGGCCATCCCGAAGTGTACATCGCGATTCTTCCTGGAATGGGTGTGGCGTCGCACTTGCTCTCCACGTTTTCGCGCAAGCCGGTCTTTGGTTACCGCGCGATGGTCGGAGCGATTTGCGGCATCGGCTTCCTCGGCTTTTGCGTGTGGGGGCATCACATGTTCATCAGCGGAATGAGCCCGTATTCGGCGTTCGCCTTTTCGATTCTCACCATGACCATCGGCGTGCCGTCGGCGATTAAAACATTCAACTGGCTGGGAACCTTGTGGGGCGGCAAGATCACGTTTAATTGTGCAATGCTGTTCGCCCTCGGCTTCGTGTCGCTGTTCGTCAGCGGCGGTCTTTCCGGCCTGTTCCTGGCGCAGCCCGCGTTGGACCTCTATCTTCACGACGGGTACTTCGTGGTCGCGCACTTTCACTTGATCATGGGCGTCGCGGCCATCTTCGGAATGTTTGCCGGGCTTTACTTCTGGTTTCCCAAAATGTTCGGCCGCTTTTTGAATGAAGGCGTCGGTAAAGTCCACTTCTGGCTCACGTTTATCGGGGTGTACGCCATCTTCATGCCGATGCATTTTCTCGGATTGGCTGGGAATCCGCGCCGTTATTCTGAAATGACTGCCGGCCCTTTCCTGCAGCAATTGCAGCCCGTCCACGTATTTATCACCTACGCGGCGTTCATCACCATTGGCGCGCAGTTAATCTTCCTGGCGAATTTCCTGTGGAGCGTGTTTGCGGGGAAGGAAGCGAAGGAAGAAAATCCCTGGCACGCGACGACACTCGAATGGTCGATCCCGTCGCCGCCGCCATTTGACAATTTCGGCGGCGTGGAACCTGTCGTGTACCATGGTCCGTATGAATTCAGCGTGCCCGGTGCAGCGGATGATTACATTCCGCAGCATCTGGCGCCGAATCTGGTGCGCAAAGCCTAGGCGTTTTGCGGAATAGTTTTTCAGAGTGAAACGATGCCCGGAACAATTGTAGACGATGTCGAGCTGATAGACGCCGGTCGCGGCGGCGGTAATCCTCCGCCCGCAGGCGGCGATGACGACGGAGATTCTTCCGGCTCGCGGCGTCCCGTACCGCGGCGCGCCTATTTCACGGCTCTGCAGCTCGGCCTTGCCGCGATCGTCATGTTTTTCATGGCGCTGGCCAGCTCCTACATTGTGCGAAAGGGGCTGGGCGTGGACTGGCAGAGCACGCCGCTGCCTCCGGTACTCTGGTTCAACACTGCGATACTGCTCGCAAGTAGCGCCACCATCGTGGTGGCGCGTAAGAAGCTGGAGGGCGGCGAGCGGGAAGCGTTCCGTTCCTGGTGGTGGGTGACCACCGGGCTCGGATTGCTTTTCCTGGCCGGGCAGATCATTGCCTGGCGCCAACTCGCCGCCGCGGGGATGTTGCTGGCGACCAATCCGAGCAGCAGCTTTTTCTATCTTTTGACCGCCGCGCACGGCGCGCACCTGACCGGCGGAATCCTGGCTTTGTTCTACGTTATGTTCCGGCCGTGGAGCCGTTCGCGGATTTCGCAGTCCACGGCGGCGGAGCTGGCGTCGATTTACTGGCACTTCATGGATGGGCTTTGGATTTTCCTGCTCGCACTTCTGACTCTGGGACGGTGAATCGTGCATGACGTCAAAACCGAGGCGGCTCTGGATTCAGCATGGTCCGGCGGCAAGTCTCCCTTTGCGATAGGCTCGAAGAAATTGGGGATGTGGCTGTTCATCGTTTCCGACACGCTGACGTTTTCCGCGCTGCTTATTACCTACAGTTATTCGCGGCTTACGAATCCGGATTGGCCGCGGCCGTTTCCTATCAACCCCGCCATCATTTTCTCAACGACGATGACTGTCGTACTTCTGGCCAGCTCATTGACGATGGTGATGGCCGTGATGGCGGCGCAGCGCAACGACCGCAAGAAGGCGGTCGTGTGGATCGTCGCCACCATGGTTGGCGGATTGCTCTTTACCGGGTTACACCTGACCGAGTGGTTTAACATGATAACCAAAGAACACTTTACGATCACAGGAAATCCCGAAGGTTCGCCGCTGTTCGGGGCTGTCTTTTTCGGGATCACGGGCCTGCACATGACGCACGTCATGATCGGCGTGATTTATCTGGGGATTGTGGCCGTCGGCTACGGGCGCGGCAAGTTCTC
>PMOP01000457.1:18763-25729 GCA_003161495.1 Acidobacteriota bacterium
GATGAACACGTTAGCGCACGCTGAAGAAGGCCACGCGGGAGCCAGCACGGGAACGAATATAGGGATCTGGTTTGGTTTGGTCGCGATCACCTTCCTGGAAGTGTTCCTCGCTTACATGCAACTTCCGCCCACGCTCATGCTAAGCGTTCTGGTCGTCTTGTCGGTCGTCAAGGCCGCGCTGATCATGTCATTTTTCATGCACCTGAAGTATGAAAAGTTTTCATTGGTGCTGTTGTTGATTCCGGCGATGATTTTTTGTATCTGCATGATGTTTATCTTCTTCTTCCCGGAGGCTGTCAGGTTGCTTCAAATGAGGCCACATTGAGGTAGAATCAAAAGGCGGTTGGAAGGTTTTTTTGGAAGGATCGCAAATGCGCCTGAAATTTATTCTAGCGGTTGTAATTGGAGCACTCTCTTCGGCGAGCGGCGTCTTCGCGCAGGGTTGCGCGCTCTGCTACACGTCGGCTTCCGCGTTGGGCCAAGCCGGACAGCGCTCGCTCGATTATGGAGTTCTCGTGCTAGTCACTCCCGCACTGGTCCTGTTTCTCACTGTGATATTCATGCTCTACCGCCGCGCCATTTCCACAACAGCGTAGCCGCAGGTTTTAGTGGCGCAGGCTTCAGCCTGTGGGTTTTAGGTCCTGCAACCACTAACCCCACAGGCGGAAGCCTGCGCCACTAAAAACCAAATCCAGTCTTACCCTCACTGAATTACCCCACTAATTTTCCAGAACCGCTTTGCGCACTTCCTGCGCGACGCGTTCGACTTGCTCGCGCGTAAGTTCAGGGTAAATCGGAATGGAAAGCACTTCGCGCGCGGCGCGTTCGCTGACGCGCAATTCTCCGGGCTTTCCGCCGAGCAACGCGTAAAGCGGCTGCAAGTGGAGCGGAACCGGGTAATAAACCATGCTGGCGATGCCGCGTTCCTTCAGGAGCTGCTGAACGAGATCGCTGCGCACTTCATTGCCCCGGTCGTTTGCACGAGTGTAGCCGCCGGCGCGTCCCTCCACGCGAATTGTATAAAGGTAGTAGACATGATCTCTTCCGGGCGGCACACGCGGAAGAACAATCCCAGGCAAATCCGCCAGCAACGAGTTGTACAAACGCGCGTGCGCTTGCCGTGCGGCTGTCCATTCCCCCATATGGCGCAATTTCACGCGCAGGATCGCGGCCTGCAGCTCATCCAGACGGCTGTTCCAACCTCGCTCGGTGCTGAGATACTGGCCCGTTTGCCCGTGATTGCGCACCGCGCGGAGCCGCGCGGCAATTTTTTCGTCGCTCGTGACAATCATCCCGGCATCGCCATACGCGCCCAAATTCTTGCTGGGATAAAAACTCAGGCAACCGAGACGCCCCATCGAACCTGTTTTCCGTCCGCGACAACTCGCGCCAAAGGATTGCGCGTTGTCTTCGATGACGGGCAGGCCATGCTTTTCTGCAACCGCAAGAACCGCGTCCATATCCGCGGAAAGGCCGAACAGGTGGACGGCTACAATCGCGCGGGTGCGCGGCGTAATTCGCGCTTCGATTTGATCTGGTTCGAGATTGAATGTTGCGGGCTCGATGTCCGCAAACACCGGCCGAGCGCCAAGGGCGCTGACGGCGCTGCCCGTGGCAATGAACGTAAACGCCGGAACAATTACTTCGTCTCCCGCCTTTACGCCGCAAGCATGAAGCCCGAGCTCGAGCGCCTCTGTTCCCGAGGCGACTCCAACGGAGTAGCGCACGCCGCAGGCCTCGGCGATTTCCCGCTCCAGCGCTTCGCCTTGCGGCCCGAGGACAAACTGCTGCGCGGTCAGAACTTCTTCGACCGCGGCGCGAATTTCGGGCGCAATCGTTTCGAACTGCGCTCGCAGGTCGAGCATCGGAATCATTTCCGAAGAAGTGCGCGGCGGAGCGGTCATTTTGGATTCGAATGGTCCGTGCAAGCGGGTGGAAGTTTCACGGCGCGGATATGTTACCACGCGTGAGGTGCGCACGCGTCACTTGGAGGGGCGCCCAGGAATCGCGCACGTATCGCTCTCACAGCGCGCCGGCGCTCCCGGAAGGCTGTAACGGTGCCGGGCGATGAATGCGTACGCAGAGGGCCCAATCCAGCGCATTGGCGGCATGCTGGCGAGGCGTCCGAGCCACGCAAGCTTTGGCAAGATGCGCAGCAAAGCCAGCCANNNNGCCACCACAGGATCGTTATAGTCCAGGAATCGCAGCCGAGAGCCGGAATCGTACGGCTCGATCTTGGCTTGTGACCACCGGCAGAACGAGCACGAGCCGTCCATATATATGTCGTAAGTCGCTGTCTGAGGCATTGGGTGACCCGGTAGACGATTCTATTATCGCACCAGCGCGCCCGGACGGCACCTATTCACTCTCAATGGAGACGGTCTGGTTTAGATTTGGATGGACCAAACGGTTTTTCCCGCCCTAAAAACGGGCGGCCATTTATCGCAGCCGACCCGGCGGATCGGCCGAGGGAGGGGTGTGCGGCGTTGCTGACGGAGAGCCCGAATTCGCGGTGACTTTAGAGGGCGCCGGCTGCGGCAAGCCGATACCGACATTCATCTCGAGATGTTCCTTGGCGCAGCGAGGGCAAAACGATTTTCCGGTATCCTCGTCGCGTAAGCTGGCCAGTTCATAGCAGCCGTGGATGCAGTCGCAGTAACCTGTCGTGGAAGCCGTCTTGATGGGCACCAGAGCCATTGTGTTTGTCCTTTTCTGCAGGATACTACAAGCGCCACGCCATTTGTGCAAGGCCCTGAGGCGGAATTCCGAACAAGCGCGATTTCGCTAGACGGCTTTTAATTGGGAGAGGCGGTAGGGCGTGCCAATGTTTTCGCGCAACTCCGTCCAAAGCGAGGACTGCATCTTGACAAACACCTCGACCACGTTTGGATCGAATTGCGTACCCGAGCATCGCTGAATTTCCTCTTGCGCATAACTGATCGACAAGGCTTTGCGATAGGGCCGGTCGGAAATCATGGCGTCCAGAGCGTCGGCGACGGCGAAAATTCTTGCGCCGAGAGGAATTTGTTCCGCGCGCAAGCCGCGAGGGTAGCCGGTCCCGTCGAAGAATTCCTGGTGCGAAAGAACAATTTCGGCGGCTTCGCGGAGGAAGGGAATGCGCGTTACCATGTTGTATCCAATTTCGCAATGCGTGCGCATGATGTCGCGTTCTTCCGGAGTGAGCGGCCCGGGTTTTCGCAAAATCAGGTCGGGGATGGCCATTTTACCGATGTCGTGAAGGAACGCGGCCCGTGCAATTTGCGGAAGCATCTCGGGCTCCACGTTCATGGCTTTGGCAATCGCAATGGTGAAGGCCGTCACTCGCTTGCAGTGTCCTTCGGTTTCGGCATCTTTCAAGTCGAGCGCGCCGCCAAGCGCTTCCAGCGTGTCGTCGTAAGAACGCTCCAACTGCTCGAGAGCTCCCTGGAGTTGCGCGGTCCGCTCTTCGACCAGCTTTTCGAGGTTGCGCTGATAATTCCGATTTTCAAGTACCAGGCCGCGATGTTCCAGAGCGCGGCGCACGCTCAGGTAGAGCTGATCTTTTTCAAAAGGTTTCAGGATGTAGTCGTAAGCGCCTCGCCGGATGGCCTCCAGCGCAGTCGAGAGGTCGTGCATGGCGGTAACCATGATGACCGGAATGTCGGGGTGAGCTTTCCGCAACCAATCCACCAGGCTGAGCCCGTCCATTTCGGGCATCACCATGTCGCTCAGCACCAGGTCGACCGGATGTTTTCCCAGATATTCCTGAGCGCGAATGCCGTTGCTGACGGAAGCGCATTCGTAGCCGAGCGCTTCGAGGAGAGTGGCAACGACTTCTCGAATTGCCTCTTCGTCGTCAACGATCAGTATTTTGGTTTTGGGCACCCGAAGCCTCTGAAAAGTTAATTATACGGCAGGGCGGGCGCCAGGATTGGGCCAAGTGTCGAATTAAAAAATGAAGTGCTGGATTCGTAACTGGGGAACTTGCCGGGTTGAATTTCAGGATTGCGTTTGGCAGTTTTGGATTGGAATCTGCAAACGAATTGATTCAGCTTTTAGAGAAGAAAAGATACGTCCCTTATGCGCCGAGCCCACTGCGTATCTGGTTCACGGACAGGGCGCTGATCTCCGCCATCGCTGTGTCCATGCGCGTTGCGAGTCTTTCCACCAATCCCGTCAGATGTTCCAGTTGCTCGAGCGGCAATTTTCCAGCGGAAAGCCGCAACCACACGAGGGAGTATAGAACTTGAAATTTTAAGGTCAGTACCAGGCGTTCCGTTTCCTGCGCTCGGCTGACTTCCGGTGACAGCGCCGCAACAATACGGCCCAGCCTCGCCAGATTTGAGAAGTCTTCGTGCAGCCCTTTAAGGAAGCCCCGGGCAACCGCGCGCCGTTCGCGCAGCGCCAGCTTTGCCACATGGGAGGGCGCAGTTTCCATAAGGTATCGGGAGTCGTCCGCCGAAAGGGCCTGGCGAATCTGTGGAAAATACGCGAAGTGCTTCGCGGTGGGAAGCGCGCCGATCGCATCGGAAGGGAAGGATGCAGGAGTAGTTCTTGATGACTTATGCTTGGGGATCAAGAGCCATAAGAGAATACCCGAGAGGGCAATCGCAAATAGAATGACAATAATCAGATCACTCATGGCCTTAGCAGATCCACCAGTCGCTCATTAAACGTGGCCAGACGCATATTGATTGCCGGCGAAAGTTCCCGATATACCTCGGCAGGCAAAAGCTCCGGAGCCTCTCCTTGCGCTGGAACTGGCTTTCGAAGCGCGTAGCACCAGATTCCTATCGAAGTCAGGAAGCAAATGAGGTGAATCACGCTCCAAATATCGTTTATCCTGTCGAAATAAGGCTTCAAGGCAAACCAAAGAGACGTGCGGTTAGCCGCGAAAAAAGGAAACAGGTAGCCCGTGTAAAAACCTCGGAGAATTGTGTTGCTAATAACGTCGGTGGCGCAGACGAAGAAAATACCGGCGGCAATTGTCCTCTGCAAGGGTTCAAGGGAAAGCCCGTAATAATTGTGAATAAGCAAGAGGGCAGCAAGGATTGCCACCGATGCGATGTCAAGATCACGGTCTAGCGTCAGTGAGTAAATTGCAAGGCGATCCGGTTGTCCCCAAGTGTCAATCAACGCGTGCAAGAGGAAAAGAATGGAAAATCCTGTCAATAATCGCCAGCACAGCCCCCAGATCCCTGGGTATGCACGCAGCTTATAGCGGCATAATTCCCCGATGGCAACGCTGCGCATTCCTGCGTTCAGGAGGACTGAAATCCAATAGCAATAGTAGGCAGCCAATGATCGAAATCCGAAAACTTTGTAAACAAAGCATACACTGATCGCGCTGGTCAAAAGCATGCAAGAATAAGCTGCAAATAAAGGGAGAACCCTTTGCGCCTTCCTGGCAGACACAAAACCGAAAAGAACCATTAAAGACACAACGGTCAACCAAAGGATAAGTGTTTCGAGAGAATTCATGAGTTCGGACCGAATCATCCAAATTGTATCACGAGAATATTGTTACACGTAAGGTAACTTATCCCCGAGCGTGGTTCGGCCCGAACTCAAAATGCCTAGTGGCCGCCGCCACCGCTGCCCGGCAGAGGACCGGTGCCCTGGCGCAGGACGGAATGACTGACTGATGTAGCGTTGACTCGCCCGGCAACGGGGAGTAGCATGGTCAAAGCAAGAACTGCAAGAAACGACGCGCTGATAATTTTTTTCATGATCGGTGACCCTCCAGAGTCGACACTTTAATAATCTAGGGTCTGTGTATTGAGGTTGGCTGAACGGAAAGAGTTCAGGAATCAGAACAGGGGATGATGTGGAATCCTTAGAGCGCTTCCAGCAGAGCCGTGCGGTCATCGAGGATTTTTCCTCGCAAACTCTGGCGGCCATTCCCACGGATTTCGGGAGACTCTATTACGTCAGTTCTCTGAAGGATTCGGACTCGGGACGGTATGAGCACGATGGTCTCAAGAGTCTTTATCCCGAGAACGCGGTGCAGGCGGGACTTTCCCACTGCCACGAGGAGTTGTTTTCCAGGATCCTGGAGACGCCGTTGAGAGAGCAAGAGCGCGATTTGCATGCGTGCCTTGGCTCAGCGGGTGACAAATATCGGGATGTGGTGGAAAGCTGGCGAGAGACTCGCTATTTCAAGGAAATGTGTCCTGAGGGGTTACCGGATTATCTGCACGACTTATTCTGCTCGAATATGGGCGCCCTGTTAGCCATATTTTCTTCGAATCAGACTAACTAACTGGGACCCAGCCTCATCGCCACCCCTACCACCTGGCCCACGATTTCCGCTTCCTCTGGATAGCTGTAAACCTCTGGTGCACAAGAAGATAAGGGGTGAGGAACCAGTATCATTTTCCCGCCTTCGCACTGGCACCAGCAGCATCGGAACTGGCCATGCAGCTCAATGAAGTAAACGGGCCGCTCATACTCGTTCGTCCATCCGGAATTCTTGACCTGCCGGAGTTTTGGATCCACCAGCACCAGGCTTCCCGGGCGAAGAAGAGGGTGCATTCTTCGATCATCCTCTCCTATATAGCCATAGAGGTATTTTGAAGGCTGGTTGAAAAATGTACCTTCTAAATCTCCCCATCGCTCGACCATGCGCGTAAGAAATTCCGTGCGGCGAGGGTCAAAGGCCGGATCGAACCGAACAGGGAGGCGCAATTTGGCAGGGGGAGCTGCAAGATGTGTGTTTGGGGCGCTGAGCTGGTTGGCGTCTGAAAAATGCCCTTCAAACGGGACCTCATACCACTGACAAACTTCTTTGGGATCCAGGTGGTAGATCACGGCAAGTGCGTAAAGCTTGTAGAGACTCGGAGTTACGTCTCGATTTTCAATGTCCGCGAGACGGCTTAGGTGGACAATGAAATCGGCGCGCCCCCGTTGGCAAGCCAACTCATAGCTTGCACGCTCCACGTCACGATACGTGAGCCCGAGGCGTTCGCGGGACCTGCGCAGCCTTGT
>PMOP01000290.1 GCA_003161495.1 Acidobacteriota bacterium
GTCATCGCGCATCGACTCTCCACGATTCGCCGCGCCGATCAAATTCTGGTTGTCGAAGGCGGAAAAATTGTCGAGCGCGGAACGCACGCGTCGCTTTACGCGCTGGCTGGCCGGTATCGCGAACTTTACGACAAGCAGCATGGCCTGGAAGCCAACTTGTTTCTGGCCACCGGCGAAGGAGAAATTCCAGAGCCTGCGGAAGCTGGCCGCGCTTCGACGAAGAATTCGGACCCCGACATATTGCGCCTGTTGCGCACTCCTCCGGCGTAGATATTCCATCTCATTTTTGATAGGGCGTCCAGTGGCGCGGGCTTCAGTCTGCGGGGGTTCGTCCTTGCAAGCACCAAAACCCGCAGGCTGAAGCCCGCGCTACTAAAACCGCACTTCAATGAATGCAGGGGGACTTCTCTGTGCCCTCTGTGTTCTCTGTGTTGAACGGTTTGCTTGGGGCACTTGCCGGGCATGAAATTCAAAGGCGTTTAACACAGAGAACACAGAGGGCACGGAGAAAAGCGGGAGAGTGCCGCGCCTCGAATTTGTTTGGAGGAGACGGATTACGCTAGCGGGGCTGGGTCGATGGCGCGGGCGGCTTTGCGCGGTGGCACGACTTCCAGGTCGGGATTTTCGGCGGCGCGCTGGCGAACGAGCGCGATGAACGCGGCGGAGGAGCGCGGCAGCGTGCGGTCGCGGCGATAGACGATTCCCAACTCGCGCCACAGTTCCACGTCGGCGATGGGGATGAGCTTCACTTCCCCGGCGCGAACTTCGTTGCGCGCAAAACTCGCGCTGATCAACGAAACACCCAAGCCCGCCGCCACGAAGCACTTGATCATGCCCACGCTGGTGAGTTCCATGGTGATCTGCAATTGCGGCTTGTAGGGGCGGAAATGTTTGTCCAGCAATTGTCGCGTGTATCCAGTGCGCGGAAAAATCAAGGGTTGCTCGGCAATATCCCTCATGCGAACGGTCTTGAGTTTTGCCAGGGCATTGCGCGGATTGACCATGAGCATGACGCGATCGCGGAAAATTGGATGGAACTTCAGGCTCGCGGATTTCGCGGGCAGCGTCACGATGCCCACGTCGATCGATCCATCCTCGACCTTCTGCAAAACTTTGTGGCTGAAATTGCGGTAGATGCTGATCTGTACTGCCGGGTACATCCGGTGATATTCCGCGAAAATTTCCGGCAAAACATACAGGCAGGTCGCTTCGTTGGCGCCTAGGGCCAGCACACCGCGCGGCGTGGTGGCTTTGTCAGCCACGGCGCGCTGGGATTCCGCGCGCAGATTCACCATGCGCACGGCGTATTCAAAAAGTGTTTCGCCCGCGGAAGTCAAACGCACGGACTTGCGTCCGCGGTCGAAAAGCTTCTCGCCATATTCCTGTTCGAGCTGGCGCACTTGTGCGCTGACGGCAGGCTGCGAGCGAAATAATTTTTGTCCGGCGCGCGAAAAACTGCCCAGTTTTGCAATCTCGATGAAAGTTGTCAGCTGGTCGAAATCCATAGTTGAGGGCGGAATTATAGCAGATTCAATGTCGTACCTCACAATCAATCCAAAAAAATAATAGTTTGAATTAGAATTTAGGATGCCCAATGCCCAGAGGACAAGCGGGCAAGGGAATGGTAATATAACCGCTTTCCAGAAAGCCCGTCAGGGGATGGCGTGGAAGTGTCTGAGGCACCTCTTCCGGGATGACCTTGAGGGAGTGTCCAGAATCGATTTTAACGGTTTTGTATCAAATTGGTCTGGCCAAGGAGGCGTAGGCGTTCCTGGGAAGCGAGTTGAAGAAAATCGGGTTAGCTTCATCGAACCCGCAGGATTTCGTCAATTTGCTCTGCAGTCCTTGGATTGTTAATTCCTGATCATATGAGTGAATTATTTCCATTTCGAGGATTGCCGCCGGCTCAGGGGTTGTACCGCCCGGAGCATGAGCATGACGCTTGCGGCATCGGGTTTGTGGCCAGCATTGAGGGCCGCAAGTCGCACGATATCGTCCTCAAGGGCATACAGATTCTGATCAATCTGGCGCACCGCGGCGCCTGCGGCTGCGATCCGCAGACCGGCGATGGAGCCGGAATTCTGATTCAAATTCCCCACGCGTTCTTCGAGCGCGAAGCGCCGAACATGGGATTCATGGTGCCATCGCCGGGTGAGTACGGCGTTGGAATGGTTTTTCTTCCTGTCGACACGCATGACCGCCTGATTTGCGAAGGGATCATTGAAAAGATTGTGCGCGAGGAGGGCCTGACGGTCCTCGGCTGGCGCGACACGCCCATCAACGGCAACACGATCGGGCGGCTGGCGCGCGCTTCGCAGCCCTACATCGAGCAAATTTTTGTGCGCAGCGGCCCGGGCATGGATCAGGATGCACTGGAGCGCAAATTGTACGTGGTGCGCAAACGTGCGGAGTCGGCGATTGATGCGACGGATCTAAGGGACAAGGATTTCTTCTACATTCCCTCTCTGTCTTCGCGCACTATTATTTATAAGGGGTTGCTGCTGGCGCCGCAGATCACCGATTTTTACAAGGAGCTGCTGGACCCCGATCTGACCAGCGCGCTGTGCCTGGTGCACCAACGTTTCTCGACCAACACTTTTCCGAGCTGGAAGCTAGCCCACCCGTACCGATACATTTGCCACAACGGCGAAATCAATACGCTGCGCGGCAACATGAATTGGATGTACGCGCGGCAATCCGTTTTAAAATCTCCGCTATTCGGCGATGACATGAAGAAGTTGATGCCGATCATCACCGCCGGAGGCAGCGATTCGGCCATGCTGGACAACGCCGTGGAGCTGCTCACACTTTCCGGGCGCTCGCTTCCGCATGTAATGTCCATGCTCATTCCTGAAGCGTGGGACCACGAAGCGACCATGCCTCATGACATCAAAGCGTTCTACGAGTATCACGCGTCGCTGATGGAGCCGTGGGATGGACCCGCGGGCGTGGTGCTCACCGATGGGCGAGTGATCGGCGCGAAGCTCGATCGCAACGGCCTGCGCCCCGGCCGATTCCTGGTCACCAACGATGGCTTGGTGGTTCTGGCATCGGAAGCCGGAGTGCTTTCCTTCAAGCCCGAGGAAGTGCGCATGAAGGGCAGGCTCGCGCCCGGCCGCATTTTCCTGGTGGACACGGAACAGAAGCGGCTGATCACCGACGAGGAAGTGAAGCAGCAATTGGCCGCGCGGCAGCCCTACGCGCAGTGGCTGAAGGAAAATCAGATCACGCTCGATCATCTTCCGGATCCCACGCACGTCAAGCAGACCGATCACGACACCATCCGCATGCGCCAGCGCGCATTCGGCTACACGGACGAGGACTTGAAAACGATTCTCCTGCCGTCCGCGCTCAACAGCGAGGAACCCATTGGCTCGATGGGCATCGATACGCCGCTGGCTTGCTTATCCGACAAGCCGCAAATGCTTTTCAGTTATTTTAAACAAACATTTGCGCAGGTCACCAATCCGGCCATCGATTCAATTCGCGAAGGCCTGGTGATGTCCCTCAATTCCTACATCGGCAGCGAGGGTAACATCCTGGAAGAGACCCCGAAAAATTGCCACACCCTGAAGCTGCGCCATCCGGTCATTTCCAACTGGCGGCTGGAGAAGCTGCGACGCGTGAGCTGGGGCAGTTTCCTGGCCACCAGCCTGCCCATGCTTTTCCGCGTGAGCGGTGGCGAAAAGCAGCTTGAGGAAGGGATTGAAACGCTTTGCCGGCGCGCCTCGCTGGCAATTCAATCCGGTTACACGCTGCTGATTCTGACCGATCGCGGCGTGGACCACGAATACGCGCCGATTCCGTCCCTGCTGGCGCTTTCGGCGGTGCACAATTATTTGATTCGCGAGGGCACGCGCAATCAGGTGGCTTTGATTGTGGAATCCGGCGAGCCGCGCGAAGTTATGCATTTTGCTTTGTTGCTGGGCTATGGCGCGAGCGCGGTGAATCCTTACCTGGCCATCGAAACGCTAGAGGATCTGCACCGCGGCGGCGCGTTTCCAACGGAAACTTCCTGGGACAAAGTTTTCAAAAGCTACATGAAATCCATCGACAAGGGGTTATTGAAAACTTTTTCGAAGATGGGCATTTCCACGCTGCAGAGTTATCAGGGCGCGCAAATTTTTGAGACGGTGGGCCTCACTCAATCGCTCGTCGAAAAATATTTTACCGGAACGTCGTCGCGCATCGACGGCATCGGCATCGAAGTGCT
>PMOP01000502.1 GCA_003161495.1 Acidobacteriota bacterium
CTGGCGGGCGAAGGATTGCAGCACCAGGACGGCAATAGCCACATTCTCGCACTGCCGATTCCCACGATGCGGGCGTACGACCCGGCGTTTGCGTACGAGATTGCCGTCATCATCCAGGACGGTATTCGCCGCATGTACAAGGACGGCGAAAATATTTTTTATTACATTACAGTGATGAACGAACCGTACGCGATGCCTCCGATGCCCGCCGGCGTCGAGGACGGAATCCTGAAGGGCATGTACAAATTCCGCGCGTCGGAAATGAAGAAGCCGAAATTGCGCGCGCAACTCTTTGGCAGCGGGGCCATCCTTCGCGAGGCGCTGAAGGCGCAGGAAATCCTGGGAGAAAAATACGGCGTGTCCGCGGATGTGTGGAGCGTCACGAGTTACAAGGCGCTGTACACGGACGGAATCGATGCGGAGCGTTGGAACCTCCTGCATTCGGGCGAAAAACCGCGCGTGCCGTATGTTACGCAGTGCCTCGCGGACGCGGACGGCGTGCTGATTGCGGCTTCGGATTATCTGAAGGCGCTGCCCAATCTGATCAGCCGGTGGACGCCGCGGCGTCTGGCCTCGCTCGGAACCGATGGATTCGGACGCAGTGAAAGCCGCGCGGCGCTTCGCGACTTTTTCGAGGTGGATGCGCGGTTCATTACGCTCACCACGCTGTACGAATTGTT
The DNA here is from genome assembly GCA_003161495.1 of Acidobacteriota bacterium. Classification (GTDB taxonomy): domain Bacteria; phylum Acidobacteriota; class Terriglobia; order Acidiferrales; family UBA7541; genus Palsa-360. The sequence goes on from PMOP01000502.1 coordinate 681, forward strand.
CCGCGAAGGAAAAATCGAGTCGTCGGTCGTGCAAAAGGCCGTCAAGGACTTGGAAATCAATCTCGACAAACCGAATCCGCTCTTCACCTAAAACAATATGGATGTCGCAACACCGCCGCTGGCACCGGAGAGGTCGAGGAAACCCGAACTTACGGTCGTTGCGGCGGTGATCCTTCGCGATTCCAAAATTCTGGTTTGCCAGCGGCGCCGCGACGATTCGCACGCGCTGCAATGGGAATTCCCCGGCGGTAAAGTTGAAAGCGGCGAAATTCTTCAGGAAGCCCTGGCGCGCGAAATTCGCGAAGAACTCGGGATTGAAGCCACGATCGGCAAGGAACTGTTCCGCACGCGGCACCGCTACCGCGAATACGGGCAAACGCTGGAATTGATTTTCTTTCAGGCAAGCGTGGACCGGTCCGCATTGCTGCAAAACCTGGTATTTGAAGGGTTCGAGTGGGCCGAGCCCTCCACGTTGAAGAAATACGATTTCCTCCAGGCCGACGAGCAATTCGTAGCGCTTCTGGCATCGCGAGCCATTCCGCTGGATTGGGCTTCGTAGCACAGGCACTCTTGCCTGTGCGGTTTTGAACCCTGCTCAATTTAAGTTTAACTGCCCGCTGCTTTGACGATCTCGAAAACCGCACAGGCAAGAGTGCCTGTGCTACGTCTGCGTCCTTCCGCCGTCGACTACTATTACTTGGCCGGTGATGAAAGGCGACTGGGCTAGAAATAGGACGGCATCCTCGATATCTTTCGGCGTTCCCGTTCGATGCAGCGGCGCGCGCTGGATGAAATCCTCGGCAAGTTCCGGCGCGTCACCGTCAAAAGAAATTGTGCCGGGGGCAATCGCGTTCACTGTAATTTCGGGGGCGAGAGCGCGTGACAAGCAGCGCGTCAGCATGATCACTCCGGCCTTCGATACGCAGTAATGCGTGTAAGCGGGCCAGGCGAGCAAGCCTCCGAGCGACGCGAAGTTGACGATCCGGCCGTGGCCGCTGCGGCACAGCATCGGCGCTGCCGCCTGCGAACACAAGAATTGCGATTTCAAATTTGTGTCCAGGATGCGGTCCCACTGTTCTTCGGTCAGCTCTTCAAATTTCGCCGGGAAAAACATTCCGGCATTGTTGACGAGGATGTCCAGCCGCCCGAATTCTTTTTCTACGGCGGCGAATAGCACAGTCACGTCCTTTTTCTTCGCTACATCGGCCTGAACAACCGCCGCGCGTCTTCCCATTGCCGTGATTTGCGCGGCGACTTCGTCCGCCTCTGCTTTCGAGGTGCGATAGTTTACGACTACGTCCGCGCCTTCGGACGCGAGGCGCAAGGCCACGCTTCGTCCAATGCGTTTGCCGGCCCCGGTCACCAGCGCTACTTTTCCTGCAAGAGATGATTGCGACACGAATTGCCTCTCCTTCCGTTTGCGCGAAACATCGTATCGCACTTTATCGGAAAGCGGCGCAGGCTTCAGCCTGTGGGGGTTGATTTTTGCCGGGACTAAACCCCACAGGCTGGAAGCCTGCGCCACTTGGTGCGGGCCGGGAAAATGGATATGATGTGGCGGCCCCGGTTAAATTGACAAGCGAGGAAAACGAAATGGAAACGATACGCACGGAAAACGTTACGTTAAAAGTAGCGGACGGAACGTCCATGAACGCATACGTCGCGATTCCGGAGGGAAACGCCAAAGCTCCGGGCCTGCTGGTATTTCAGGAAGCGTTCGGCGTGAACGCGCACATCCGCGATATTGCGGACCGCTTCGCGAAGCAAGGATACGTCGCGATCGCGCCGGAATTGTTTCACCGCACGGGGCCCGGCTTTGAAGGCGAGTACTCGAATTTTCCGGCGGTCGCGCCGCACATGCAGGCGCTCACGCCCGATGGGTTGATTGCGGACGCGCGCGCGGCATTTGACTGGCTGCAGAAAAATCCGCGCGTGCTGCCGAACGCGACGGGTTCCATCGGCTTCTGCATGGGCGGGCGCGTCTCCTTTCTGGCGAACTCGGCGATACCGTTGAAAGCGGCGGTTTCGTTTTACGGCGGCGGAATTGTTCCGGCGCTTTTGCCGCGGGTTGCGCAGCAGCATGGGCCGATCCTGTTCTTCTGGGGCTCGCTCGATTCGCACATTCCGAAGGAGCACATTCGCGCGATTGTGGACGCCATGCAGGAGGCGAAAAAACCATTCGTGAACGTGGAATTTTCGGATGCAGATCACGGATTTTTTTGCGATGCGCGGCCCGCGTATAAGGAAACAGCGGCGAAGCAAGCGTGGGAGCTGGTGCTGAAGTTTTTAGCGACG
>PMOP01000446.1 GCA_003161495.1 Acidobacteriota bacterium
GAATTCGCGCCGGATGCGTTCACCTTTGCGCGCGCGGTCGGATTGCCTGGAGCGGGAGGGCTTCCAAAATCCGGCAAAAAAGGCGCCGCAGCTGAACGGCAATTCGCAAAATCGCCGGAAAAACTGCGGCACGAAAATCGTGCCGCCTGGATGGCCCTGACAATTTACAAGAGGGTGCTCGAAAAATTGCAGCGTGAGCCGGTCGAGGATTTCCGGATTGATTTTGAGGATGGCTACGGGAATCGGCCCGACGCGGAAGAAGACCAGCACGCGAAGCTTGCCGCCGAGGAAGTTGCCAAGGGGATGAGCGAGGGTACGTTGCCGCCGTTTATCGGCATACGCCTCAAACCGTTTTCGCCAGAAATGCGGGATCGGAGCATTCGCACGCTCAATCTTTTTGTGAGTTCGCTGTGCGAAGCGGCACACGGTCGCTTTCCCGCAAACTTCGTTGTCACTTTGCCTAAAGTCGTTATTCCGGAGCAGATGGCGGCGCTTGCGCATTTGCTCGATGCGATGGAGCCCGCGCTGGGCTTGGAAAAAGGATCGTTGCGCTTCGAGATGATGGTCGAAACGACGCAGGCGATCCTGAACGATCACGGGGAGTCGAGCTTGCCGGGATTTCTGGCGGCATCGGGCGGGCGGTGCATCGCCGCGCATTTTGGGACTTACGATTACACGGCAAGCTGCAGCATCACTGCGGCCTATCAAGTGATGGACCATCCCGCTTGCGACTTCGCCAAGCACATGATGCAGGTCGCGTTTGCGGGCACAGGAATTTGGCTCTCCGATGGCGCGACGAATGTGTTGCCCACGCCGCCTCACCGCGCGGAAAAGGGCAAGCGGCTCTCGCGCGGCCAGCAGGAAGAAAATCGCGAAGCCGTTCATCGCGCGTGGCGGCTTCACTACGGACATATTCAACACTCGCTCATTTCCGCGTATTACCAGGGTTGGGATTTGCATCCGGCGCAGCTGCCGACGCGGTACGCGGCTGTGTTTTCCTTTTTTCTTGAAGGCCTCGATTCGGCTGCCGCGCGCCTGAAGAATTTCGTCGAAAAAGCGGCGAAGGCTACGCTGGTGGGCGACGTGTTCGACGACGCCGCGACGGGGCAAGGCCTGCTGAACTTTTTCCTGCGCGCGATTAACTGCGGAGCGATCAGCGAAGCGGAAGCGGAACGCCTGACCGGCGTGACAACCGAGGAGTTACACTCCGGGTCGTTCCTGAAAATCTTGAAGAATCGCACAAAATAAAATTGCGCTGTTGTTAGGCTGCCTATCTTGTTCCGAGTTCGATCGGCGGAATGTATCTCGTCCGGTTTACCCTAGAATGGTGGTTTTTGTGGCGCCGGCGTCCCGCCGGCGATTTCTCCGTCTTGCTGTAACGCTAAAATCGCCGGCGGGACGCCGGCGCCACAAAACCTTCAACTTCCGCGATACGTCGAATAGCCGAATGGACTGATTAATAGGGGCACATGGTAATGCGTTTCGGGGTGAGTCACTTCAAATACGATCGAGATTTCCGAATAAAATGTTTCGACATGCAATTCCCGATAATATGCGCCGGCGTTGAAGAGCAGCCGATACGTCCCTTTGTCCAATGAAATATCTCCCAGCAGGCCTGTGCAACGCCCATTGGCATCGGTCAATCCAGCGCCCAGCGTTTTCCACGTATCGCCGGACTTTACCTGCAATCCGACCTGGAAGCCGACGGCCGGGCGGCCGCGGGAAGTGTCGAGAACGTGGGTCGTAATTTCGCTCATATCGATCGCTGTTCGCCAGGCAGAAGTTTTTCCAGGCGTATGCGCGTAATCAAGCGCTGCTGCTCCGCGGCAATCGAAAGCTCGCTCGGAATGTCATTCTGGAGGCGTTGATTGAGAATCGCAAGCATTCCTTCGGCGGTTTTGCCGGTCGCGCACACGATGTAGATGTAGCCGAATTTTTCAAAATAGGCACGATTCGCTCTGGCGAGCCGCGCTTTCACGTCGTCTGTCGCCGCGCGCGCGCCGGATTGTTCGCCCGCGGCCCATTGGCGGGCGGAATCTGAGCCGCTCGCGGGTTTGTCACCGATCTGGGGATGATGACTGAAAGCTTCCAGCCAATCGGCGCGTTCGAGTTTCCACCAAATTGAGTCGGCGGCTTTGTGGAGAGCTTCCGTATTTGCATAGGGCCGCTGTGAAGCGACGCTCGCGGCCCAGCGCGCCGAGCCGCAACAATCCATCAAGGCAGATTCCGCTTGAACGGCTGGCAGCGCATTGAATTCGCCGAGGGTCATGTCAGGAAACCCGCTTCGCCGCAGTTCCAAAAATACGCAGGCGCGCGACGCCGCCATCGGGGTAAATGTGGAAACGCGCATGCGTGATTTCGCCCGAGTCCAACAACTCTTTTTCGTAGACGTGCCGGGAATCCGCTTGCAGCTTCGTCCTCGTCAAAATCTCTTTCCAGGGAAGGTCGCCTAGCGCGCCTGGATCGATGAGATCGCGCGGCGCGGCGCATACTTCAAGCGAGCAGCTTTCCGGGAAATTGCCTTTGAAATGGGAAGTGTCGATTTCAACTCGGCTGACATTTCCCGCGGCGCCGAGACGCACGATGCACCAGTCATGCCCGGGCCCGCGGCGGCGGCGCGTTTCCCAGCTGTCATGCATTCCGGTCGAGCGGCCCGGAAGGATCAGATTATTGCGCGAGCCGAAAAACATGTCGCTCGAAACGATGACCCATCCGCCGTGCTCGACGGCGGCGAGGTCGATCTCGCCTCCTGTCCTCATGAGTGCCGGCCAGTCCGGGATGACTTCGCCGTGGACGCGAAGGCGCGCCACGCCGCCGTCCGGGTAAATTTTGAAGCGCAGGTGCGTGACCCTGCTCGACGGTGCGATCGTCAAAAGATTCCGTGTGTCGCCCGCGAGAGGCGACTTCGGCAGCATCACGTGCCACTTCGCTGCGTGATCTTCGAGTTGCGCGACGCCGGGATCGCCATCCACCGCGCACGCTTCGAGTTCGCAATGCTCCGGATAATTCCCTTTGAAATATGCGGTATCCACGACGACGCCGTGAATCACGCCGGGAAGGCCTAATTTCACGATGCACCAATCGTAGCCCGGTGTTCTGCGGCGGCGCGTCTCCCATCCATCCATCCATTTGCCGACGTCCGTGTATTTGTCCGCGATCCAGACAGGAGCGGAAGCTTTTAATAGGTTTTCTTTCGGGGCAAAAAATTCATCGTTGGCGGCAAACACTCGGCCGCCCAGCCGTTCGGCGGCTAGATCGATGTATTCGGTGAAATCCATCAGCGTTCGCCTCGCCGCAAAAGTGCTCCACTCGGAGTGCCCAGGAAGCGCCCCCGATCACAGATCATTTCGCCGCGCAGAAATGTGGCTTGCACAACACCGCGCAACGAATGTTTTGCATAGGGCGTTATCTTGTGCCGGTGTTGCAGCATCTCGGGCTTCACGATGAAGCGCTTCTCCGGATTCCAGACGACGATATCGGCATCATATCCGATTGCAATCGCGCCTTTATATTTTTCCAGTCCCGCGAGGTGTGCCGGGCCGCTGGACATCCAACGTACCAGATTATTCAGAGAACTATTTCGCCCGTTCATTTTTGTCCATACCGCGGAAAGGCCGAGTTGCAGGGAAGCGATTCCGCCCCAGGCTTTAAAAAAATCTCCCGTGTCGAGACATTTCATTGCGGGCGGAGAGGGCGAATGATCGGAGACAATAAAATCAATCGTACTCTTGCCGAGAGCGGCCCAAAGTTTCTTATTATTTTGCAGATCTCGAATGGGCGGAGCGCATTTGAATTCCGTTCGCCCGTTGCGGATCGATCCTGAAGTGAAAAATAGATAGTGCGGGCAAGTTTCCGCGGTAATGCGCAGGCCTTCTTTTTTTGCGCGTCGAATCAGCGGAACGGAAAGCTCGGAGGAAAGATGAACGATGTGAACACGCGCTTTGAATTCGTGCGCCAGGCGGATCATCATCTCAACCGCTTTTGTTTCGGCGCTCGGCGGACGCGATAGCAGCCATGTTGTGTACTTTGCTGGATTGGATTTTTCCAGTTTTTTGTTGGCCTCTTCAATCGGGCCCGGCAATTCGGCGTGAACGAGCAGCGGGGCATCGAGCGCGGCCAATTGCGGCAGCGCGGCCCGGAGATCGTTTTCGTTAACGCCGGAAAATTCCGGCACGCCCGATGGCACTAGAAAACACTTGAAGCCGAACGCGCCTGCCTGATAAAGCGCGCGCAGCTCTCCCGAATTTCCCGGCACAACTCCACCCCAAAAGCCGACGTTGACCCAGCACTTGCCGTGCGCTGCGGAGCGTTTCGTTTCGAGCGCCGCCGCCGTTGTCGTCGCGGGAATACTGTTGAGAGGCATGTCGATCAGCGTGGTCACTCCGCCCGCGGCCGCCGCGCGCGTTGCCGTCTCGAACCCTTCCCAATCCGCGCGTCCCGGCTCGTTGATGTGGACATGCGTGTCCACAAGGCCCGGCATGACGACGGATTCTCCTGCGTCGTAAATATTTTTGCCGGAAGGAAGGTCGTTGTAACCCGCGATGGCCTCGATCGCGCCTTCACGAATGTGTACTGTCGCCGCCCGAATTCCCTCGGGCGTCACGACGCGCTTGCCGCGGATGGCGTGAACGTCGGTCATTTCGCGAGCTGCGAAAGAAATTCTTCGAGCAAGTTTTGCGCCACGCGCAAACGGTAACGCGCGGTCGAGCGAATGTCGTCGATGGGCACGATTTCTCGCGCAAGGATTTCCCTTGCAGCGGCGATGACCGTCGGCGTGACGCTATTACCCCGCAATGCGTCCTCCGTATTTATCGCGCGCAGCACGACGGGAGCGACGCTTCCAAGCGCGATTCTAATGTCGCGAATCGCGCCGTTCTCGACGAGCGCCGCGCCCGCAAAGCACACCTTGGAAATTGCCTGCGCCTTGCGCGTGCCCACTTTCCTGTAATACTGCCGCCACGGTGTGGATCGGCGAGGCAGGCGAATGGCGCGAAGCAATTCATCGGACGCGAGCTGCATCTTTTTGTAGCCGGTGTGGAATCCGTGATACGGCAGCCAATGCGCTTTGCGAATGGAAATCAATTCGATGTCAGCGTCGTAAACCAGTAAAGCGGGCGGGGAATCGGCCGCGGGCGAAGCATTCACAATATTTCCGCCCAGCGTGCCGCGATTTTGCGTGGCGATGCTGCCGGTTTCGCGTGCCGCGGCGCACAGCAACGGAAATTCCGACTGCAGCACCGGATGCTTCTGAATTTCCGTGTACGTTGTTAACGCGCCCAGAATCACGAAATCGGCGGACACTTCGATGCCGCGCAAATCTTCCAGCCTCGCCACGCTCAAATATCGCTTGTGAGCGAGCTTTCCTGCTTCGAGCAGCACCATCAAATCAGTGCCGCCCGCGAACGGCCGCCAAACTCCCGGCTCGCGCGCGAGAATAGCGAGCGCTTCCGAAAGGCTTCCCGGAACGCGCAAATCGTAAGCGGGAATGTAGGNNCAGCGGCAGAGATTTCCCGCCAGCCCTTCGCGAATCTCGGCATCCGTGGGATGTGGATACCGATCGAGAAGCGCAACGGAAGCGATGACCATGCCCGGCGTGCAAATGCCGCACTGCGCGCCGCCGCATTCCAGAAACGCCTCCTGAACGGAGCTCAATTTTTCGCCGAGGGCAATTCCTTCGATGGTGCGGATGTCCGTTCCATCCGCGTCTATTGCCGGTACGAGACAACTGTTGACGATCGCGCCATTCAGGAGCACCGCGCATGCGCCACACTCGCCTTCACCGCAGCCTTCTTTCGTTCCGGTGAGATGCATTTCCTCGCGCAGAACATCCAACAGGCGCGCCATCGGAAAAGTTTCCGCGCGGCGCGGCTCGCCGTTGACACGGCACGCGATGCTGATCCGGCTGACGGTTTCAGACAAGCGCGCCCGCCTTTTCCGTCATGGCTTCCATCAAAACTTCCGGAGTTGCTGGAATTTCGCGCACGCAAATTCCCGTCGCGTTTTCAATCGCATTCAGAATCGCCGGTGCCGGGCCGTCCATCGGCAATTCACCGATACCCTTTGCTCCATGCGGGCCGAAGGGATACGGCTGCTCTTCAAAAAATACGCGAATGGGAGGAATGTCCGCGGCGGTGGGCATGATGTAGTTGGTCATCTGGCCGTTGGCCATGCGCCCCTCGCGCCACACCACATTTTCATAGAGCGCCATGCCGATGGCCTGCGCCACGCCGCCCTCGATCTGTCCCGCGGCGAGCACGGGATGAATTACTTTTCCTATTTCCTGCACGGCTACAAAATCGGTGACGCGCGCCTCGAACGTAAGTGTATCGACCGCGACTTCGGCCACGTACACGGCCCACGCATAGGTGCCGTACGCGTCGCCGCTGTAGGTCGTATCGTTCCAGTACAGGCCGGGAGGAGGTTCATACTGGCTGCGGGAACGTAGCGGCCCGCGCGTTTCGATATAACGTTTGCACGCGCGCACAAATTCATCTTCGGTGCACGCATCGCAGAGTAAGCCGCTGTCCAGCAATGTGCGTTTCAACGCGAGCGCGGCGGCTTCCACCAGATTGCCTACAACCATCGACGTGCGCGAAGCAACGGTCGGGCCGCTGTTGGGTACAGCGCCCGTATCGGGCTGCGCAATTTCGATGCGGTCGTAGCCGATGCCGAGCGCGTCCGCCGCAATTTGCGAGAAGACCGTGTTCGTCCCTTGCCCAATTTCGGTGCTGGCCGCCAGAACGCGAACGGTTCCTTCGGGCGTGGCCTCAAGCTCCACAACCGATGCCAGGTACACCTCTCCCGAACCGGTAAACCCCGCTCCGTGCATGAATGAGGCGAAGCCTATGCCGCGCTTAATCGCCGCGCCGGGATTTTCCCGCGCAAAGCGTTCGCGTTTCGCGTGGTAGTCACATTCCCTGAAGGCGCGATCGAGCAGCCCGTTGAAATCTACATCCTCGTGAATCAGTTGGCCGGTCGCGGTCGTCTGGCCTTTTTGAATAAAATTTCTCCGCCGAAATTCTTCGGGTGTAAGGTTCACGGATCGCGCGACCTGATCGAGGTGGCGCTCCAGCGCAAAAATACTTTGCGGCGCGCCGAACCCGCGAAACGCGCCGTGCGGCGGAGCGTTGGTTGCGACAGCCTTTGAAATTACACGGACATTCGGGCAGTAGTAAGGGCCGGCGGCATGAATCGTTCCGCGGGAAAGCACCACGGAAGAAAGCGTCGCGTATGCGCCGCCATCGATCACGAAATCGATGTCCATCGCGACCAGTTTGCCGTCGCGCGTGACCCCCGTGCGATACCGAGTGCGCGATGGATGGCGTTTGGTGGTGGCGACCATATCTTCCGCGCGGTCGTAAATAATTTTCACGGGCCTTCCGGATTTCGACGCGAGAAGCGCCGCGTGCCCCGCGATCATGGAAGGATATTCTTCCTTGCCGCCGAATCCGCCGCCCGTTTCGGATTGAATCACGCGGATTTTTTCCGCGGGAAGTCCGAACAAAGGCACGAGCGCCTTGTGCACGTAGTAGGGGCACTGCAGCGATCCCCAGACGGTCACGCCGTCGGCGGGATTTGCCGTGGCGATCATGCCCTGGTTTTCGATGTAGAGCTGCTCCTGCGCGCCGGTCCGGTATTCGCCTTCGACGATGATGTCCGCCTGAGCCCACGCGGCATCCACGTCGCCTTTATCCACGCGATAGGACTTGAAAACGTTGTCCTCTCCGAAAATAACGGCGGTTTTGGCGAGAGAATCTTCGATGGAAAAAATCGCCGGCAACGGCTCGACCTCGATTTGCACCGCGCGGCGCGCCTCTTCGAGCAAATATCGATCCGGATGCGCGAGCAGGACGATGGCTTCTTCGGGATGGTTGATTATTTCCGAGGCGAGGCAGGGCTGGTCGTGCTCGATCAAAGCGATTTCGTTTTTACCGGGGATGTCGGCGGCGGTGACGATCGTGAATTCGTTCCACGGAATGCCATCGCCGAAGTGGATGCCGCGGATGCGCCCTCGCGCGACGCTGCTGCGCACGGTCACGCCGTGCAGCATGTCCGGAAAGGAGAGGTCGTCCACGTAGCGGGCGCGGCCGGTTACTTTTTCACGCCCCTCTTTGCGGATGACGGAATGTCCAAAGTATTTTTCTTCCATAAATTATCGGGCGTAAATTATCGGGCTTTTGTAGCGCCCGCCTTCAGGCGGGCATCGCGGTTAAGTTAGGCAGATGCCCGCCTGAAGGCGGGCGCTACAAAGTATTTCTATGCGGACCGATCGATTTTCAATACCGGACTCGATCGGTTTTTTTCGTCCATTCGCGAAACGGTTCGAGTCCCGCTTCCCGCATCATCGGCTCGAACGGAATTCTGCGCTCAGGGTGCAGGCGCTTCAATTCTTCGTAGATGAAGGAATCGTCAAATCCGGCGTCGGCCGCATCGCTCGCGGTGGCCGCGAAATAAACCCGATCCGGCCGCGCCCAATAAATGGCGCCGAGGCACATGGGACAAGGCTCGCAACTCGTGTAAATCTCGCAGCCCGCCAGCTGAAACGCGATCAACACGCGGCAAGCTTCGCGAATGGCGTTCACTTCGGCGTGCGCCGTGGGATCGTTTGCGGTAGTAACTAAATTTGTCCCGGTCGCGATGACGCGGCCATCCTTCACCACGATCGCGCCGAATGGTCCGCCGCGTCCCGAGCGGACGTTTTCTACCGCTTGCCGAATCGCTTCCTTCATGAAGGCGTTATTCACCTTGCCCCACCTGCCTTCCCAGCGCCGATATTAAATTGTACCGGAAAATCCATACGCAAACGGAATTTGGTTTTTGATTACGAAGCATAGTGTAGTGTATTTGAAGATGAATCTGACCTCACTGTTCGGGTTACTCGGCGGGTTGCTGGTCCTGGCTTTTGGGGCCAACCGGCTCTTTCGCTGGACGCGTATTCCGGACGTCGTCGTTCTCATGGCCACGGGAGTTCTGATTGGCCCAATTCTCGGATGGGCCCGGCCGGATCAATTCAAGGACGTCACGCACGCGTTTGGCACGCTCGCACTGATCCTGATCCTGTTTGAGGGCGGCCTCGACCTGAACATCCGGGAAACCATCAGCCATTTTCCTGGTGGATTGTTGTTCGGGGTACTGGCTTACGGCCTCACGACATTTTTTGCCGGACTGGTGGTCTCAGCCAGCCTGGGCATCAATCATCGGGACGGTTTACTGGCTGGAGCCGCGATCGGTTGTACCAGCAGCACGATTGTTCTTCCCGTTCTTCAGCAGTGGAATGCGGAGAAGGCCGTCAAGATCATCTTGTTGCTGGAATCCACGCTCGGTGACATTTTGGGCGTGCTCACCGTTGGATTCCTGATTCATTCGCATCAAGCGGGCGGCTCCGTTGTCGGCGATTTTTTGACGGGATTTTTTTCGCAGGTTGCGATTTCCCTGCTGGCGTCGTTGCTGATCGGATTCGGCTGGTCGCGGCTTCTTCCCTATCTTTCCGAACAGCAATTCTGGCAGGTCCTCACATTTTCCATGGTGTTGCTGCTGTATGCGGGAACAGAGCGGCTTGGCGGAAGCGGATTGCTCGCCGTGCTGGGATTCGGGCTGGCGCTCTCCAATCTCTCCGGACGCCGTTCGCTCATTCCGCCGGCGTATCGATTTTCGCAGGTCAACAGCGAGCATCATGAACAGATTTTAAATTTTCATGCCGAGCTTTCCTTCCTGGTCCGCACGTTCTTTTTTGTTTTGATCGGCGTGGTTGTGGAATTGTCCGGGCTTCGTCCGATTTGGCCGGTGCTGCTCGGCGTCACGGGCGTCATCTTTCTGGCCCGCTGGCTGTCGATTCAGCTTAGCCGGTGGACATGGCGCGGCCTCGGAGAATCCGACCGCGAGAAAATACTCTGGATGTTGCCACGCGGGTTGATCACGATTGTGCTGGCGATTGAAATCGTCGAAGTTCGCGGCCAGTCGATGGCATTTCTTCCGCCCATGTCTTTTGCCGTGATTTTGTTGACGAATTTTATCCTTGTTTTCGGAAGCATTCGGACGAGCAAGACGGCGCCAACAGAATTGTCCGAGCCTGATGAACCCGCGGGGGAACCGGACGCTGCGGAGCCGCCCGTATCGGATTCTCTTTGAATTAGGAAATCCGTTTACAACCACCTTCGATCTTCAATTGGACTTTCGCAAATTTGCATGTAAGATTATTGTTTGTTCTGCGTTTCTGCAGGATGCACGGTGAGTGGTTGCAACACGAAAGCGCCCAGCGCCTCCAGCTTGGGACCCGCGCCGGCTGCTAGACGGAAGCCATTCATTCTGGCGTGGCCCTCTCGAAGAAAATTCTCGATGTTGGCTTGGGCAGGATAGACCATTTGTCTCCGATTGCTGCTACTGCGTGTGTGCCGCGCCGTAGGAATTACTGGGAGGAAGGTTCATGATTGTCGGTGTTCCCCGAGAAACGTATCCGGGGGAGCGGCGCGTGGCGCTCGTGCCCATCGTCATTCCCAATCTCGCCAAGGCTGGAATGGAAATTATCGTTGAAGCCGGCGCGGGTGCCGCTGCCGGTTTTCCTGACGCCGAGTATGCTGCCAAGGGTGCGAAGATCATCGCGGATCGGGCGCAGGTGTTCGCCTCAGCCGACATTATCGTCCAGATGCTTTCTTATGGATCGAATGATCAGACGGGCCGCGCCGATTTGCCGCTGTTTCACCGCAATCAGGTGCTGATCGGTTTTCTGCGGCCCATGGGATCGCTGGAAACAATTCAGGAAATCGCCGCGGCGGGCGTGACTTCTTTTTCGGTGGAATTGATGCCCAGAACGACGCGCGCGCAAAGCATGGACGCGCTTTCCTCGATGGGCACGATGTGCGGCTACAAGGCCGTGCTGATCGCCGCGGACACTCTTCCGAAAATNNGTCATCGGCGCGGGCGTGGCCGGGCTGCAAGCCATCGCCACGGCGCGCAGGCTCGGAGCTGTCGTTTCCGCCTACGACCTTCGGCCCGCGGCCAAGGAGCAGGTTCAAAGCCTCGGCGGGCGTTTTGTTGAATTGCCGATTGAGGCTAAGGACGCGCAGGACGCGAGCGGCTACGCGAAAGCGCAGGATGAAGAGTTTTATCGCCGCCAGCGCGAATTACTGGGAAAGGTGATCGCGGAGAGCGACGTGGTCATCACGGCGGCGGTTGTTCCGGGCAAGAAATCTCCTGTGCTGGTGACGGAAGAAATGGTCAAGGGCATGGCGCCGGGTTCGGTGATTGTCGATCTGGCCGCGGAGCGCGGAGGAAACTGCGAACTCTCGAAGGCCGGCGAAAAAATCGTTGCTCATGGTGTCACGATCATTGGCTTGTTCAACTTCGCATCCACCGTGCCGCATCACGCCAGTCAAATGTACGCGCGCAACATCTCGGCATTCCTCCAGTTGCTCGTGAAGGATGGAAAGCTGCAGCTCAATCTGGAAGACGACATCATCAAGAGCACGCTTTTGACGCAGGGAGGGGAAGTGGTCAATCCCAAAGTACGCGAATTTTTCGCGCTTCCGCCTCTCATTGCCGAACGGAAGGGGACAGCCTAGCGATGAAAATGGATCTGTTTACCAGCGCCTATGTGTTTTTGCTCGCCGCGTTTGTCGGCCTGGAAGTAATTAAGCGCGTGTCGCCTCTGCTGCACACGCCGCTTATGTCGCTGACGAATGCGCTCGATGCGATTGCCGTTGTCGGAGCGATCCTCCTGGCGGGCGAACACAAATCCACGCTCTCCACTGTCCTCGGCACCATCGCCATCGTCGCCGCCACCAGCAACGTCGTGGGCGGTTTCTTCATCACTGACCGCATGTTAAAAATGTTCAAAGCGAGCCGCAGCCCGAAACCATGACTCCATTTCCTGGAACCGACATCCTTATCGAACTGACGTACCTTATCGCGACCGCTTTGTTCGTGATGTCTCTCAAGTGGATGAGTTCGCCAACGACCGCGCGCCACGGCGTCTGGGCGGGCGAAGCCGGCATGCTCCTCGCCATCGTCGGTACTTTGCTCAACCGCAGTATCGTGGATTACAAGTGGGTTGCTATCGCTCTCGTGCTGGGCACCATCATCGGCGTCCCTCTGGGCAAGGTTCAGATGACAGCTGTCCCGCAGCGGACGGCGCTCAGCCACGCCTTCGGCGCGTGTTGCGTCACGCTGGTCGGCACGGCGGAATTTTATTTGCGCGCGCCAGCGGTTCCAAAATTCATGATGTCCGTTCTGGCGATGGAAGTAATTCTCGGATCGCTCACCTTTACCGGCAGCTTGATGGCCGCCGGCAAATTGCAGGAAATCCTGCCGCAGCGCCCGATCACTTTCAAGGGCCAGAACATTGTGAATCTCGGCATGCTTCTCGTGGCCATTGGCATCGCCGTTCATCTGGTCATTCATCCGGATCATACGTACTTGTTCCCGGCGCTGCTCGCGATTCCGCTGCTGTTCGGCGTGATGATGATCATTCCGATCGGCGGCGCGGACATGCCCACCGTAATTTCGCTGCTCAATGCGTACGCCGGTCTCTCTGCCTCCGCGATGGGATTTGTGCTGGACAGCAAACTCCTGATCGTCGCTGGAGCTTTGGACGGCGCTTCCGGCTTGGTTCTTTCCGTCAACATGTCCAAGGCCATGAACCGCTCGTTCTCAAACGTGCTCTTCGGCGGGTTTGGACAGGAACAGACCAGCGCGAAAGGTGCGAAGGAAACGCGCCCGGTGCGCAGCGCTTCGCCGGAAGAGGCGGCGGAAATTCTTGCCGTCGCGAGCAAGGTCGTCATCGTGCCCGGCTACGGAATGGCCGTGGCGCAGGCGCAGCANNGGCCACATGAACGTGCTGCTTGCCGAAGCGGACATCCCCTACGACAAGCTGCTCGACATGGACGAAATCAACGGCGAATTTCCGCAGACCGACGTGGCCCTGATCATCGGCGCGAACGACGTTACGAATCCCGCCGCGCGCACTGATTCGTCCAGCCCCATTTTCGGAATGCCGATTCTCGACGTGGACAAAGCGCACACGGTAATGGTCATCAAACGCAGCATGGCCGCGGGTTTCGCCGGAATCGATAACCCACTCTACTA
>PMOP01000355.1:0-5380 GCA_003161495.1 Acidobacteriota bacterium
TGTTTCCGTTGCTGGACCGGTTCCGGAAACCATCTTAAATCCAGGCCTGCAACAGGGGTATCGGATACGCTCCCGCGATCTTGCGCCTCCCGGATGCAAATGCTAGTGTGGACAATGTTTAGGTGTGGAGAAAACCTTCAAGGTGTGTGGTGTTGAGGACCGCACGGAGTCGCTTTGGCCATCAGTTTAATGAACGATAAACGGCTGCCCACGGAACGGCTGGCCGTTGTTTCCTACGTCATCGTGGCAGTAATCGCGCTGCTGCTTTTTGGTTTCTGGAAGCTGCAGATCATCGATTCGGATCGCTACGCGCAAATGGCCGAGCGCAATCGCGTGCGCTCGATTCCCATCATCGCGCCGCGCGGCTCAATGCTCGATCGCGAAGGCCGCGTCCTGGTTGACAATTATCCCTCCTTCAGCGTGCTGCTGTTGCGCGATGCTCCCGAACAAGTGGAAAAATATCTGCCGCAGATCGCCGACGGCCTGGGCATGACGCTCGAGGAAGTGAAGCAGGAGATCGAAGCTTCGCGGGCCATGCCGAAATTCCAGCCGATCGTGATCAAGCCGGAAGCGAGTCCATCCGATATCGCATTCATCGAATCGCATCGCGTGGACATTCCCGTACTGGAAATGTTGATGGTGCACCGCCGCCGCTACCCGCACGGCGATATGCTTGCCAACGCCGTTGGCTACGTCGGTGAAGTGAGCGCGGAGCAAGTGGATGCTTCCGATTCGAGCTTGAAACCCGGCGACATTGTCGGCAAAACGGGCCTGGAGCATCAATATAACGAAACGCTGATGGGCACGGACGGTTTGCGGCGTGTGATCGTCAACAGCATTGGCAAGGAAGTAGGGCGCCTCGAACAGAAGGACGCCATCCCGGGCAAGCCGATCCAATTGACGATCGACTACGATCTGCAAAATGTCGCGGACTCCTACATGGCCGATAAAGAAGGCGCGGTCGTGGCCATGGATCCGCGCACCGGGGAAATCCTGGCCATGGTCAGCCGGCCTACATTTGATCCCAACGATTTCGCCATTCGCATTCCTAACGGCGAATGGCAGTCTCTCAATACAGATCCTCGGACTCCGTTGCTGAATCGCGCCATCCAGGGACAACTCGCGCCGGGCTCGGTTTTCAAAATTGTGATGGCCACGGCGATGCTTGAGTCCAAGGATGTCCCGGAAAATTTCACCGCCTTTTGTCCGGGATCGGCGCAATTTTACGGACGAACATTCCATTGCTGGCGCCCGGCGGGACATGGCGTCGTCGATCTCCACAAGGCCATCGTGGATTCCTGCGACGTTTTTTTCTACACGCTTGGGCAGCGGCTTGGAATCGATGAGATCCATAAATATGGCACTGCCCTTGGCCTGGGCCGGCGCACCGGCATCGACTTGCCCGGCGAGGAACCCGGCCTGATGCCGTCCGAAGAATGGGTCCAGCGCGTTTACCACCACAAATGGTATGCAGGGGAAACGATTTCCGTGTCGATCGGGCAGGGCTCCGTTACCGTCACCCCGCTTCAACTGGCGCGCATGATCGGGGCAGTAGCCAGCGGCGGCGACTTGCCGCAGCCTCACCTCTTGAAGAATCTCAATGCGAAGATGGAACGCTATCCTCTTGCCGAGGACACGGTTGAGGAAGTCACGCAGGGAATGTACGGCGTCATCAACGAGGGCGGCACGGGAGCGAGCCTGAAACTTCAGAATATCGAGTTCTCGGGAAAATCCGGAACGGCGCAATTAATGAGTTACGGCGCGGGAAGCAAGATGGGACAAAAAGGGAAAGAAACGAATGGCTGGTTCGTGGGCTACGCGCCGCGGCGCAATCCGGAAATTGTGGTTGCGGCCGTCATTCAGGGCAGCAGCGAGCATGGCGGAACAACGGCGGGACCTGTCGTACGCGACATTGTGAAAGCGTACTACGATAAGAAGAGCGGCATAAAAATTCAGGAGTATACGGCGAAGAAGGAGGACCGGCCGAAAGTAATGCCGACCTCCGTGGACGATCCATCTGTTACGCAGGATCTGCCCAGCCGGTAAACAGGTAAACATTCGATGCAAAAGGGAACGAGTGTCCGCGATTATGATTGGTGGCTGCTGGCGATTGCGCTCGCCATCTGCGGCGTCGGCGTCCTTGAAATTTGGTCCGCGACGCACACGAGCCATCTCGCGGGCATGCACACGCACCAGATGGAATGGATCGGACTTGGTTTTATTTTGATGCTGGCGCTCTCCCGCCTGGACTACCACACCATCATGGATCAGGCTCCCATTTTGTATTTGATCGCGATCATCGCGCTGATCGCGGTGTTAGCCATGGGTCACACACGCTTCGGAGCCAAGCGCTGGCTGCCCATCCTGGGCGGTCTTTTGCAGGTGTCAGAACTGGTGAAGTTGATTATAATAGTGGTGCTGGCGCGCTTCTTTTCGGAAGTGCGTACGGAACAACTGAGTCTGGCGGATTTGATCAAGGCCGCGGCGTTGATGGGTTTGCCGCTCGCGCTGATCATGCTGCAGCCGGACCTGGGAACAGCCCTGGTGCTTGTCCCGCTCGCGGCCGTCGGGGCTTATCTTGCGGGCTTGCAGTGGAAACATTCCCTGGCCATTCTTACGCTGGCCGCGGTCATGGTTCCGGTGGGTTATCATTTTCTTAAGCCCTACCAGAGAGAACGTGTTACAACATTCCTGCGTCCGGAAGATGATCCCCGCGGGGCAGGCTATCAGATCCTGCAATCGAAGATCGCCGTGGGATCGGGCGGATTTTGGGGGAAGGGGCTTGGCAACGGGAGCCAGAATCAATTAGGCTTCGTGCCGGTCCGCTACTCGGATTTTATCCTGGCGGCGCTCGCGGAAGAGCTCGGATTTGCGGGAGTCTTCGTTGCGCTGCTTTTGTATATGTTCCTGCTGTTGCGTCTGGTTCAGAACGCCCAGCGCGCGCACGATCGAGCGGGCATGTTTCTGGTCATGGGCGTGGCGGCAGTGTTAGGTTTTCATGTCCTGGTGAATGTGGCCATGGTGATTGGTTTTATGCCGGTCACCGGTATTCCGCTGCCGTTGATGAGTTATGGCGGATCGGCCACATTGTTTGTGTTTTTGGCATTAGGGCTGGTGATGAACGTGCGTCTCCGGCGTTTCGTCAACTAAGCCAGTGGCATTGCTTTCCGGCCCGCGCCGCCCCTTTCAAGAAGCGAACGGCCCGCCGGCAAGAAACAAAAATTTTGGAGCGAGGCAAGTGCCCAGCGGAAGAGACAATTTAATCTCAGCTTCCCCGGCCGTCCCGCGTTTTGGGACCGAGCGTACCTTTTTTAGCGCGAGCTCTAACTGCAGCCCGCGCCCGGTGCGCCATGCCGAAGTGCGGCCATGCCCTCCGAGGAGTTTTCATGTCGAAGGAGCTAGTGATCTCCGCGACCCAGCACGAAACCCGGGTCGCGATTATGGAAGATGGACAGCTTTGTGAAATTTACATCGAACGGGAAAAAGAATTTGCTCTAGTTGGAAGCCTTTACAAGGGCCGGGTCACCAGAGTCCTTCCGGGTATGCAGTCGGCCTTCGTTGACATTGGCCTCGATAGCGACGCCTTCCTGTACGTCAGCGATTTTCTGGAACATCTCGAGGAATACGACCACGTTGCTCCGGTCGAGCCCAAGTTCCGCAAGCCGGAACCGAGGAGCGGCGAAGTGTTTCCGCCGTCGACGACCAATGGCGGCGTGGTTTCCGCGCCCGTGGTCCGTGTCCCGGAACCGGTAGCGGCGGCGCCTGCGGAGCATTTTGAGCCGCGTGAACACGCCGCGCCCGTTGAGCATGTGGACGCAGTTCCCGTCATCACGCCTCTTGCAGGCGAGACGTTTCAAGTTGCCGCCGCAAGCCATGCGGTTGCCTCCGAAGGCGGCGTTCAGCCCGCGGCCCCGATGCATCGCACGCAGCATCCTCCGTTCCCGCCTAGAAATGATCGCGGGCGCGGCGGCTTTGGCAATCGCGGCGGGCAGGGCGGACGCAACAAACGCTGGGGACGGCCCGGCGGCCAGGTAGGACGCGGCGGACGAGATCGCCGGCCGCCCGGGCGCGATTTGCCGCAATCCAAGTACGCTTCGCCGGCGGACTCCCGGCCGCGCGAATCGAAACCTTATGAAGCGCCTTCCGCGGATTTCGAGCCGGTGATTCTGCCGGGCGAATCGCTCTCCATTTTCAAGGAGCGCGCTGCGTCCGGTCCCTCGGCGTCTTCGGCTCCGCATTCTTCTTTCGGTGCTGAGACTTCTGCGGTGCCGCCCGCTTCGCGCACGTTCACGGATGAAGAAATTTCCGCGGGCTTGCCGGGAGCGCTCTTCACTACTCCGTCTGCAGTGCGTTCGGAAGAGCACGAAACTTCCGGCGCGGATTTGAGGACCGAAACTTTCGCCGGTGCGCCGGATTATGCCGCCGCTTCGCCGGACGCCAAAAAAGATATCGCTCACGATCTCGACAGTCTCGATGCCGAAACAGGGCCGGCGATGATCACGGATGCGCATGCCTCGGACCTTTCCGAAGAGGAAGTAACCTCGCTCAGCCAACAGTTGATCGAAGCCAAGCACGAAGAAGCGCAGGCCGATGCCGAAGAGCGCTCCGAGGCTGTCGAAGCCGTCGCCGAATCGTACGTCGAACCGGCCGAACTCGAGGAGTTGCAGGAAGCGCTGGACACCGATCAGGACACGGATCAGGAAAGTGATCGGGAAAGTGACCAGGAAGACGATCACGAGGACGCGGCGGAAGAGGCCGACGCTCTTGCCGACGAAATGCATGACGTAGCGCTGGCGGCGGAGGCGTCTCCGGGGCTAGCCGGCGCGGAAGGGCACGAAGGAAATCGCGTGGATGGCCATGCGGAAGAGCACTTGGAAGGGCACGAAGCGGATCACGGCGAAGGGCACGCGGAGTTGCCGGGAGAAGAGCACGGGGAAGAACACGCGGAATCGCACGAAGGATTCAACGCCGCCGCCGAGGCGCCGCATGCGGGCGAAGGACAACCGCCCACGAGCGCGCGCATTTCCGAACAGCCGCGCGCGCGCTTTCAGCGTCCCATGCGCCGCGGGAATCGCCCGCAGCGCGGAGGGCGCCCCGGCGGGCGTCCGCATCGTCCGCCGCAGCACGGGCATCCGCGGCACGAACAGCACCGCCGCCCGCAGCTCATTTCCGAAATGCTGAAGGCCGGAGAGGAAATCATTGTTCAAATTGCAAAAGAACCACTTGGTAAAAAAGGAGCGCGCATCACGAGCCACGTTGCGCTGCCCGGCCGCTTCCTCGTCTACATGCCCACGGTCGATCATATCGGCGTTTCGCGCCGCATCGGCTCCGCGGAAGACCGCTCGCGCCTGCGCCGCCTCGTGACCGAAGCCAAGGGAAC
>PMOP01000355.1:5455-5911 GCA_003161495.1 Acidobacteriota bacterium
CAGCGCATCCTGCGCGATTATCTGAGCGAGGATTACGCCGCCATCTGGCTCGACAACGAAGAGGAATTCGCGAAGGTCGTCGAATTCGTGGGCCGCTTCCAGCCGAAGCTCGTCCCGCGCGTGAAGCTGTACACCAAGGAAGCGCCCATCTTCGAGGAATTCGGCATCCAGCAGGAGCTGGACAAAGCGCTGCGCCCCAAAGTGTGGCTCAAGTCCGGCGGCTACATCGTCATNNAACACCGGCAAATACGTGGGCCGCGGCTCGACGCGCCTCGAGGACACCATCGTCAAAACGAACCTCGAAGCCGTGAAGGAAATCGTGCGCCAGATCCGCCTGCGCGACCTCGGCGGCATCATTGTGTGCGATTTCATCGACATGGAGGAGCGGCGCAACCGCGAAAAAGTCCTCGTCGCTCTCGATCAAGCCCTGCAGCAGGATCGCGCGCCCTCGAAGGC
>PMOP01000143.1:0-4056 GCA_003161495.1 Acidobacteriota bacterium
ACCACAGGCGCGCCGTTCGCGGAGCTCAGCGCGGTGATCAGGTCCTGCACCGTCTCTGCTCCGGCCAGGACTTCTTCATCGAGCCGCGCGCCAAACGTTTTTTCCAGGCGCACCAGCAATTCGACGCGCTCCAGGCTGCCCAGACCCAAATCGCGATCCAGATGCGATGCGGGGCTCGCCGAGCGAACGGCCGATCCTTGGCCCAATTCGGCGATCAGCGCGCGCACGACATCGAGCACGCGCGCTTCATCGGCTATCGCGTCAAATTGTCGTGCGGGAGATACCATCGGCAGTTCCCCAGATTCAGCGAGCGGGAC
This sequence comes from Acidobacteriota bacterium, assembly GCA_003161495.1. Lineage (GTDB taxonomy): Bacteria > Acidobacteriota > Terriglobia > Acidiferrales > UBA7541 > Palsa-360. The sequence continues at coordinate 318 of PMOP01000143.1, forward strand.
TGGAAGGGCTTTGCGAGGTGTAGGCTAACACGCGCTGAAAAGGCGTTCAATAGTTGGCGGTTTACGTGGCGCATGCTTCAGCTTGCGGGGTTTAGTTCTTGAAAGGACTGACCCCCGCAAGCTAAAGCATGCGCCACATGAGCATGATAAACTTACGCCCGAAAAACAAGCTCTCGTCGAGAGCAAAAAGGAGACCGAGCATGGGAGTTGTGAATCCGCTGACGAAGGAGCAAGCCTCGCCGGAGGTGAAAACCACATTTGAAAATCTTGCCGCGCGAGCAGGGAAAGTGCCGAATATTTTCGCGGCCATGGCGCACCGGCCCGCGGTGCTGAATGCGTTCCTGCCTTTGTACAAGGCCGTCGTCAACGAGGGCACCATCGAAGTGAAGTACAAAGAACTCGCGTATCTGCGGGCGTCGATGGTCAACGGTTGCGAATATTGCACGCGCGCGCATATCGCTTCGTCGAAAGGCGCGGGCGTCACGGCGGAGCAAATCGCCGCGCTGCCTTTTTATACACGCAGCCCACTCTTTGATGAGAAGGAAAAGGCCACGATCCTGTACGCCGACCGCGTGACGCGCGGCGCCAGTGGAATCCGATCGCCGGCGCTTCAGGAATTGCGCAAGTTCTACGATGAAGGGCAAATCGTCGAGCTGACGCTGACCATCTGCATGGCCAATTTCACCAACCGCTTCAACGACGCGACGGAACTCATCCCGGATCTCGGTGTGTGAAGGCACAAGTACCATACGTACGGTACCGATAAAAATGTAACCCTCGGTCCATTTTCACTCGCGGGGTCTGCAGGCAAAATGATCTCGGGATTGAAACTGTTCAGAAGGCCCGAGGGGTTGATGGTTACAGGAATCTGCATATCGATCTTCGCATTGCTGATTTTTTTGAGTTTGGCCGGCCCGACGGACCGGGTTCGATAGCCCCAGATCGAGAGCCTATCCAGCCTTTTTGAATTTGCCCATGCCCTGCGAGCGGCCGGACCCCTTCCCCGGCCGCTCTCCCTTTTCAGGTTTTAGTGGCACAGTCCAAGAGTCAGTGTGAAAACTCAAAATCGACGCGTTTTTGTAGCGCCCGCCTTCAGGCGGGCACTTTGGAATCAAGCAGATGCCCGCCTGAAGGCGGGCGCTACATGATCCAAAACCTAGTTCTCACACAGAAATTTTGGCGGTGTCCTAATTTGAATTGTGTGGAATGTGGTGTCCGCTGGCCTCCCAGCCTGATCAGGCTGGGACATACGTCAGTCTAATCGTATCCTCGCCAACGGAATCGGTGGAAACAAGGCGGAGCGGCGGCCGTGGGCCGGCAAAGAATGGCTTGCCGCGACCTAGCACGACGGGGTGGAAGTAGAGTCGATACTCATCAATAAGACCGAGGTCGGTCAGGCTTCGTGCCAGGTCTGGTCCGGAAACTGCAATCTCGCCAACGAGCCGAGTCTTCAGGCCACGGATCACCGCCTCGATGTCATCCGAAACAAGTGTGGCATTGGGGCCGACTGACTTCAACGAGCGCGACACGACCCACTTCGGTTGGCTCCGCCACGCCGCCGCGAACTCGTGTTGTTCCGCCCTCCACTCAGGACGGTCTTCGTCCCAATAACGCATTACCTCATACATGCGGCGACCGTACACGCTGCCGGTCAGGTTGCGCGCGTGCTCTATCCAGTGACGAAAGAGCGCGGGGCCTGTCCGCATTTCCAGGTGGTCGACGTAGCCGTCCAGGGACTGGTTCATTCCAAAGACGAACTTCGCCATGCTCTCAACCTCGTTAGGACACTACCTAAATTTTAGGAAAGTGTGTGCGGGGACGGCTCGTCCCGGCGGGAACCGGGACGAGCGGCCCTGAGGATCGCTCGCGGCGACTACCGCTGTCGTCCCGGCGAGCGGCCCGGTGGACGGTAACTACCCAGCGAGCGTGGACGCATCCGCAGGCGTGGGCTGATCGGCGGCGGAACATTGTGCAGCGGAGAGCTGCAATTGCTGCAGAATTCTCCGTGAGAGTCGGATGCCCGCAGCCAGTGTCCGCGAGCCGCGCACTCCGGATTGATGCATTGCACAGTCCATCCCGGCAAATACTGCACGCTTTTCCCCCTCTACAATGACGCGCCAAATTTTCTGTTTCCCGGTGAACCACTTCGGTCCCCTGGATCATTCACCCTGGGAAAAAAGTTGCGTGGATTCTGCGCCGCTGTGCTTGTGGTGTCAAGGAAAAAGATACAATACCTAGTGGTAGGGTTGCAGGCTGGCCGCTGGGCCGCCGAACGCTGCTCCCGGTGCGCGAAAAAATTCCCGCGAAAATCTTGTAATCTTCTTTACAACCTTTCCGGGCTTGCCCACAATCTGTGATTCCGATAGGCGAAACGAAAGGATGGGGCCTCTTCATCATGCGGAAAGAAATGTGGCGCGCGATCGCTTGCGCATTTCTCCTGCTCGCGGCCATTTCCGCGGCCCAGGCGCAGCAGCAACCGGCCGATGGCAGGGATCCGAACGCGCCCGCCGCGCCGCAAGCGATCGGCAGCGCCGCGCCCGCGGACCAAAAGAAAACGGCCGAGGCCGGCCCGCCCTCCGATCCATTTGTTACCAAGGAACACCGCTTTTGGGATCGCGAGAACGACTGGCTGTTTGCGGGTGTCGGCGCAGGACGCGCGCTCGACTATGCTTCGACATTGAATCTCCGCCGCCGCGGCATCGATGAAGTCTTCCTGACAAACTCCATTGTGGATAATCATCCGCTGTTTGCGGGGATCGAGGTGGCGGCCACGGCGGCTTCCGTCGGCGTCTCCTACATTTTCCATCGCACCGGGCATCACCGGCTGGAGCGCTGGACTTCCGCGATTCATGCGGGAGTGGCGGTGGGCGGAGCGCTTCGCAACTACGCTTTGAAGACGCCGCATCCGAATTGAAAGCTTGGAGAAGTCCGGGTAGCGCCGGCATCTTGCCGGCTCACTGTATTTTTCTGGTAGCCCAAAATGCCGGCAAGATGCCGGCGCTACGAAAAACATCGCGTCGCACCGCTTGCGCCGGCAGGGTTGGTTGCATCATACTCCGCGCGCCGCGCCTATATTCCTTGTTCGGCGCGTGATCGTCGGGGGAAGATAAGTGAGTCGCCGAAGCTATCGAGCCGCAGCAATTTTTTCCGCGTTTTTCGTGCTCCTCACGTGCGGTTTGCTTTTCCCGCCATCTAGTCGCGCACAGCAGGCGCAAGCTCCCGCAAACACGCCACCGACTGCGCCCGCCACAAATGCTAATGGGCAGGTGCAAGGCTACACACTTACGCCAGGGCAGGAAGCGCAAGCCATCGCCTATGCGCACGCCCGGCACGAACTTTATTTTCTCGACGTTGCTTATGGACTTCTTCTACTCGTGCTCATGCTGCAGCTCCGTGTCGCTCCCGCCTATCGCGATTGGGCCACAAAATGGACTGACAGCAGGTTTGGGCAGATTGTTGTTTTTGCGCCGCTCACGCTGCTGACGATCGATGTGCTTAGCTTGCCCACCGCCATTTGGGGACACCGCCTGGCCTTGCAGTATCAACAATCGATTCAGTCGTGGGGATCGTGGCTTGCGGATTGGGGCAAGGGCGAAGGTGTGGAGATGGGGATCGCCATTCTCCTTGTGTGGGTGCTGTACGCGGTCATTCGGAAGAGCCCGCGAAAGTGGTGGTTCTGGTTCTGGCTGGCTGCCGTGCCGCTGATTATTCTTGGGGCGGTCGTCGAGCCTTTGATCGT
>PMOP01000143.1:4099-4380 GCA_003161495.1 Acidobacteriota bacterium
GGGCTCGGCGCGAGCAAGCGCGTCGTCGTTTGGGACACGACCATCCGGCGCATGAGCGGAGAAGAAGTTTTGTTTGTGACGGGCCACGAAATGGGCCACTACGTTTTGGGACATGTGCGCAACGGCATACTGTTTGCCTGCGCCGTGCTGCTGTTTTTTCTCAATCTGGCTTATCGCGCGCTGCACTGGATGCTCGCGCGCTGGGGAAACACGTGGGCGATTCGCGGGCCGGACGATCTGGCTTCGTTGCCGGCGTTGATCCTGCTGCTGACGGTTTTCGG
>PMOP01000417.1:0-2365 GCA_003161495.1 Acidobacteriota bacterium
TGGAGCCGTAAAGATTCTGATTTGTAACGGCCTGAGTTTCAGGGTTGATTGCGAAATTCGACTACTTGCATTTCGCCGTCCCATGCTTTCGAGGGAACGAGGATGTACGAGATCCGCGCGATGCGGCCGCGCAGGCTGGAGCAAGTTGCGCCTTTCGCTGCGCCGGACGAGCCCGCTGCCTTGATCGACACTTTCTCCAGACTTTCCGCATGAAGTTTCATCGTGATCGTTTGTGATTTCAGCGTCACTTGGATTTGCGGCGTGCTCGCGCAATTCACATCCGTGATGGTGCCCACCATCGAATAAACCTTCGAGGATTCGGCGAAAAGCGGAGGCACCGGTGCGGGAGGCGGCTCCGTTTTTTGCGCTGCAGACACGGTGGATGTCGTAGAAGGCTTCGCTTCCGGTTCCGTTTTACGTTCGATTCGCAGACCGGAATCGGAGGAAGTCCTGGCCGTTCCATTGCCAAGGGGAGCCGCGGACGGAGCGGCCGGAGGAAGCGGACGGGTGGCTCGCGCTGCGAGTTCGCCCGCTTTTTCGGGCTGGCTCAGGCGATCTTGAAGCGCCGCCACCTGCGATTGATAATTGTTCGCTCCGGGCACCAGCGAAGCTGCGCGCCGAGCGTCGCTGAGCGCTTTTGCAAGTGTCTCGGTCCGCTCGGAGTAAATCATGGCCAGGTTGGACCACGCGGGAGCAAAGTCGGGATCCAGTGCGACGGCCTTTTCCAGCGCTTCCGCCCCCGCTGCCGGGACGCTTCCATTGCCGCCTTTGGCCTCGGCCATAGCCACGAGTCCCTGGCCATAAAAATTAAGCGCGTCACTCGGATCGAGTTGCACTGCGCGCTCGAAATGTTTTTTCGCGTCGTCCAGATCGTCTTTTTTCAGCGAAATGAATCCCAGGCTTTGCTCCGCCTCGGCAAGCGTGGGCTCGGCCATGAGGGCCTCTTCCAACTTGTCCTGCGCGTCTTCATTTCTTCCGCGACGCGCCAGGAAATCCGCCGAGCGCGCTTCAATTTCCGGGGCTGAAAGCGCGCGAAGAGTGCCGCCCGAATCGCCCGCGCCGCTAACGGGAAGTTCGGTCGGCAGCGCACTGACTTGTTTGACGAAGGCATCGAGTTTGGCCTGCAGCTGGTTCAAATCGCCGAAGGCATCGCGCGCCGCCTGCAGCGAGTCCGCTCCGCTCCCTACGGCGGTGAGGTACCGTTCCATGGCCTTTGTGCCCGCGAATTGCGGATCGCTGATCAGGAAATGTACGAGCACGCGTGACTCCGCAAAATATACGGAATTCTTATTTCCGGGATTGTAGTAGGGTGATTTGCGGTCCACGTGCAAAACCAGATCGAGCGGCAGCAGAGGACTCTCATACAAGACGCTCAAATCGTCGGGATCGGGCCTCTCCAGGCGAACGCCGCGATCGGAGAAACTTAAATTGCCGTACACCGTGGAATAACCTTCCTCGATCCAGGGAGGCAAATTTCGATAGCTGAGTTTCAAAATTTCGCGTGCGTAATTCTGAAATATTTCCGTGTATGGAAAATGGCCGGAAGCGTTTCCTCGCACCCCGATATAACTTTTGTCCTCGCCGAAGACGAATATCCCCGGCGGCTGCTCGCGGCGCTTGTCGTAAGGAAATTCGGGAGCCATGCGGGCAAAGGACTGCCCATCCCGCGATACTAGAATGCGCACGGGGACGCCGGTGCTGATGCGCGCATTCGGCATGGTCGCCTGGAACACGCGTAGAAGCGTTTCAAACTCCCCCGCAATTCGGCGCGCCGTTTTTTCTCCGCCGTCGCTGGCCACGATAAAATGGGCGGTGCGAATTTCGACCCAGGGCTCAATCTTTTCCTTTTTCTCTTTTTCCGGTTTTTTTTCCTTGTCCTTATCCGCAGCGCGCGTGGTGAGGCATAAGGGTGCCGCGAGGAGAAACAGTGCCGCCAAGAGGGTCTTAGCCCTAATAGGATAGCGAAGTGAAAGGATCATTCTGTGTGGCAACGTGCCAGATCTCCGTCAGTTTACCAGACCAGTCGTCCGGCGAGCGCAGGAATCATCCTAAGTGCGATTCCATCGCGGACTCGCAGGTTGCCTTTGCACGCCTGGATCACTAAACTCTGACGATCCATGAAACCCGCGCCGGGAAAAATTGGCTCTAACGTGCGAACAACACTCTTTCCCCGGACCTGGCGACCTCGGTGAGCCTGCGTTTCAAGGCGCATTGCGCACTGTTCGTCTGCTCCTTTCTTTGGGGAGTGACCTTCGTCGTGGTCAAGGACGCTCTCCTGGATATTTCCGTGTTCGGCTACCTGGCGGCGCGCTTCGTGCTGGGCGCCCTGCCGATGATCTGGCTCTACCGCCAGGATCTGCGCAAG
>PMOP01000417.1:2396-2740 GCA_003161495.1 Acidobacteriota bacterium
CTCGTGCCCATATTTCTTGCCGCCTTCTGGCGAAAGAAAATTGGCAGGTGGGCCTGGGGAGGAGCGGCGGCTTCTTTCGTGGGACTTTATTTTCTGACCGTTCCGGCGCAGGGGTTGTCCGACCTCAATCGCGGGGATTTGCTCGTGCTAGTCTGCGCCGTGCTCTACGCGTTTCAAATCATATTCATCGCGCGGTACACGGGAAAATATTCGCTGGGGGCGCTGAGCTGTCTGCAAGTCATCCTCGCGGGAGTCCTCTCCACCATCGCTGTTCCGCTATTGGATGTGACCGGGCTGGAACATTTTTTTGTGCGGTTCACGTTTCAGATGGAGTTCGGCGTGAT
>PMOP01000462.1 GCA_003161495.1 Acidobacteriota bacterium
CCCGAAAGGAACTAGTTCCTGGCTTGAGCCACTGCAGTTTTCTGTGTCTTCGTCCGGGTGGCTATCTTGCGTCCCGCTCTTTTCCGGCCAACGCCAGTGAGAGGGCCGCGCAAAAGGCCGAGGCCGAATTCCTTGTCGTACTCCCTCTTTGTTAAAGGCACGCACAAGGAAATTTTTGCCATCACGTCTTTTGCGCCATTATCTTCCAGCATCGAAAATATCTCGCCCAAACGGTCTTTCGTTCTTTTTCTTCGGAAGAAATCCGAGATCACGTATATGCGAATGAAATCCTTGTAGTCGCTCTTTTCCGCCAGGATCCATACCTTAGCACTCCTGGAACGAAATCCGGTTTCCAGCGCCTGCTCTACAAGTTTGATTCCGTTTTTAGCCAAGAAAGCAAATCCTCTGCGTTTTTCAAGAAACGCTTGCATTCTTTCTCATCGCTTCTCGCACCCGAATAGCGCATCTCCGCTGACCACCGAATTACAATTTCGAAAAACGCAATTCGCAAATCTTTGTTCCCGACCAACTTTCGGTTGAGGCCTGCCTTCTCTAACACTTTCGCCAGGTCGTGACCGAGTCTCTTGGCCTCGCTTTGATCGATGGCTTCTATCCGCCGTGCCGCGCAAACATTCGCTTTCAGTTGGCACTCGATGGCGTATCCGCAAAGGTAAATAGCACCATGAAACCTTCCAGCCTCGAGCAGGCATTTGGCATCCAGCAACCTCTCGGTGGATGCATGGCGAAAAACCGTCGCCCTGATACCTCGAGGCCCGATTCTTCCACCCATGCTTCCCTTCAAACCCAATCTTTGGAGCGGGGGACCGGATTTGAACCGGCAACCATCGCCTTGGAAGAGCGAGACTCTACCGTTGAGTTACCCCCGCCCGGCCTTGCTCATTCAAATTTCCCGACGGGCTGCAAGTACAGCCCGCACCCGCAACCTCTGGAGCCTGGGACCGGGATTGAACCGGTGACCTCGTCCTTACCAAGGACGCGCTCTACCAGCTGAGCTACCCAGGCGAGTTCTGTTTGCCGCATGCAGCGCAATCCGTGACACCAAACGTGTCTAAGCACAGCTTCGACGGAATTCACAACACGACCTTCAAGCAAGTAAAATCGCGATCTCACCCGGTTCGCGTTTCAGGCTTCTCCAGCGGTGCGAACAAGATGGTGGACGGGGGAGGATTCGAACCTCCGTAGCCCGCAAGGAGCGGCAGATTTACAGTCTGCTGGTTTTAGCCACTCACCCACCCGTCCGCACGGGGGGAATGAAGCAAAGAAGGCCACAGTGCATCCGCGAAGTTTGCAAAGACAAAAGACACGTTCACACATTCTTCGCGCTGCAGGAACTTGCCTCCCGCAATCAATTGGGAATCTTCCCCTGACTTAAAAAGTTTTGGCAGAGCTGGCGGAGGGATTTGAACCCCCGACCCTCTGATTACAAATCAGATGCTCTACCAACTGAGCTACGCCAGCACGGCGCAAACCGAGGAAATATAACAAAAGGGAACTAGAATTGCAAGGGCCCCCTGTGGAAGACCTGTGCAAACCTCGACCGACTGCCGATGGGCTCATTTCAGAGCCCACACCCTAGCCTAATGTTCAAGCCCGTGCTGGAAGAGTTATTCTACACCTTTTCGCCGTTCACAACCAGAAGTCTTTGGTCGGATAGGATCGCGCCTCGAGGCCTGGGCACAAAAGTTGGCTTTAAGAAGAAGTAGTAGTTAAAAAAAGGGACATGGATTTGTCTCTTGCGGCGTCGATTGTACACTCTCATTGCGCGCTATCGCTGCAACTGAGAGAATGATGCGGCAAGAGGTTTGTCATGCGAAAGGCCTGGACAATTCGGATCGTGGGCATCGCGGTTGCAGCGTGCGCGATGGCTATTGGCGCACTCGTTTTTGTGAGCTTCTCGCGCGGAAAGACCGCGAATGCATCGCCCGCGCCGGATTTGCTGGCCGCGCTGCCCGCTGGAGCGCCGACGTTGGTTTATGTGGATCTCGCCGCGGTGCGCGCCTCTGCCTTTTACCAGCATCGGCCGGACAAGGGGCCTATTGCGGTGCCCAACCAGGACTACGCGGATTTCGTCCGCTCCACGGGCTTTGATTTTGAAAAGGATTTGGACCGCGTGGTGGTTGCGTCATGGCCCGCGTCCGGCAAAGAGCCAAAAAAAAATGTGGTGATCGCCGACGGGCGTTTCGATCGGGCGAAAATTCGCGACTACGCGATGCGCACGGGAAAACTCGATCACCAGCAGGGGAACGACGTGTTTCTGTTCCCCCTGAAAGATCGGACGGGATTTAATTCCGTCACTTTCCTGGACGATCATCGCATCGCCATCGTAGCAGGGCCGAGCATCGCTCCAATTCTTGCCGGTCACGGCGACGATTCTGCCCCGGATCCTGCGCGCGAGCGAGCCGCACGCCTGGACGGCGCCGCCGCGTTCGCGATCACGCGCGTGCCGCCGATACCGGATAATTTTGCCCCGGGCGGGGCGGCGTCGGCGCAACTGGCAAGCCTCGCGCGGTCGGTGCAGTGGGTCACTCTGGCCGCCAGGCCCGAGGGCGACGACTTGCGAGTTTCGCTCGAAGGCGAATGCGACAACAGCACGGACGCGCTGCAACTCAAGTCCGCGCTGGAACTTTTGCGGATGTTCGGCCGCGCCGGGCTTGACAGCCAAAAAACGCGCCAGTCCATGGACCCGGCAGCCTTTGCTATGATTCAGACTCTTTTAAGTACCGCTGAAGTAACGCAGGCCGCGGAACGAGTTCGCATACTGTTGGAACTGACACCAGATATTTTTAAGCTGGGCGAATCGCGTAAACCACAATAGCGTTCTGTGGCGCAGGCTTCAGCCTGTGGGTTTTCAGTGTTGCAAATCTAAAACCCACAGGCTGAAGCCCGCGCTACTAAAACCACCCCCGGTTCAAACTAAAGAATTATTTTTTCAACAGGAAAAACGGAAGGGAAGAAAATTAATCCGCGGCGGAGGCTTGCCGCAAGTAGCGCATCGGGTTGACCGGCGCGCCATTGATACGAACTTCGTAGTGTACGTGAGGACCGGTGGATCGCCCGCTGACGCCGACATTGCCGATTGAATCGCCGCGCCGCAATTGCTGCCCGGCGATTACGTTGAAGCTCGAAAGATGTCCATAGTAGGTCGTCACGCCAAATCCATGATCGACGACGACCAGCCGGCCGTAGCCCGCGCGTTCATCAGCTTCGATCACCATGCCGTCGGCGGATACTCGCACCGAATCGCCATACTGAGAAGAGATGTCCACGCCCGTGTGGAACGCGCCTTCACCGCTGAACGGGTCCATACGTTCGCCGAACGTGCCCGTCAGGTGGCCGATGACAGGCCACAGGGACGGCGTGGAAGTCAGGTCAGCCATGCTCGCTGAAGAGAGCAGCTTAAGATTCCCGGCCGGTAGCGCCGCCGCGCCGACGTTGTGTTCCAGAAAATTAAATTGAGCCACGGATTGCTCATACCCGTTCTCTGTCGCCGCGACTGGCACTTCGGTCACGCCGAACGGGCTCTGCCGGAAGCGCATGAAACCATACGTCATGGCGACTTCGGTGGCCAGCGATTGCAGGGAGTTCATACGGTCGTTGGTGTCTTTCACACTGGACTGCAGCTTCTCGTAATTGTGCTTGAGCGTGTCCTGCTGGCGGCGAAGCGCATTGTAATTGCCCACTTTCCAGAGCATTCGTGTATAGGAACCGGCCGCGGCAAGAACCGTAACGCCGCC
>PMOP01000297.1:0-4220 GCA_003161495.1 Acidobacteriota bacterium
GTGATCAGCACGTCGTCTTCAATTCGCACGCCGAGATTTTCCTCCGGAATGTAAATCCCCGGCTCGATGGTGACGACCATGCCCGGCTCGAGCGGACGCGACGGGCCGCTCGGATCGTGCACATTAAGCCCCACGTGGTGGCTGAGGCCGTGAATGTAATACCGGCCGAGCGAGCGTCCCTCTTTATCCTTGCCGTGCGAATCGATGTAATCCATGGCAATTTTCTGCAGGCTGGCCGGCCCTTGTCCGCCGAGCGTCATGCCGGGCTTGAGCGCGGCCATCGCGGCATTCTGCGCGCCTAAAACGATTTCATAAATTTCGCGCTGCCGCGGCGTGAATTTTCCGTTGGCCGGAACCGTGCGTGTAATGTCAGACGCGTAGCCGGAATATTGCCCTCCAACGTCCATCAACACGATGTCGCCATCCTCAATTTTGCGGTCGACCTTGTTGTAGTGAAGCACGGTGGAGTCAATGCCCGTGCCGACAATCGGCGCGTACGCTTCGGTTTCGCAGCCCGCGTAAGCGTGAATCTCCACCATCCTGGCCGCGACCTGATATTCATACAGGCCCGGCCGCATCATCTTCATGGCTTCCAGATGCGCATCGATGGAGGGATCGATGGCTTTCTGAATTAGCGCCAGCTCGCCCGGCGATTTTATCGCGCGCAGCGTCCCCACTGCCGGCGAAACATCCTTGACCGTCGCTTGCGGCGCCGCGTCCTTCACCCATTGCGACCAATTTGCGGCGTGCGGATAACCTTCGTCGTGCGGCCCCGGCAATTCGGTGTAAATTTCCGGATAATTTTTTGCCAGCGCGGCCAGCGTGTCGCGCAGCTTGGCAAAGGTCTCGACGCGCGCAAAGCCCGTCTTTTCCTGGATGCCCGGATCGTCCGGTCCCATGCGCGGCCCGTTCCAGCGTTCCTCGGCCAGATCGCGCGGGGGAAGATAGAAAATCTCTCGCGGGCCGGTCCAGCCTTTTTCGGCCGCTGATTCGGGCACGAGCAGCAGCGCCGCGCCCTCTTCGTTGTGGCCGGTAAGATAATAGAAATTTTCTTCCTGCATGAAAACGTAGGAGGGATTTGCTTCTTCATGGCCCGTGTAGCCGAACACCACGACCGGGGCGTTGACCGCGGCTGCAAGCTTCGCGCGCCGCTCGGCAAACACGCTCAGCGGCTCGCGCTCCCAGGCCTTCAACATGGGCGCGAGAATCGCCACAAGCACAAGGGCGAACACGCCACGCAGGATCGAGCTTCGTCTCTTCATCGGGTCACCTCGAGCGACCATTCCGGAAAAAACATTTCACCACATAACTTTGATGCGTTCGAATCTTATATTGCTTCCTTGTGCTTCTTCCTTCCAATTGCGAGCAGTGCAACGAACGCGATAATTCCCGGATAGCACGTCACGACGTATCGAGGCTCGGGGGCCTCGACGCTGGTCAGGAATGCCGTTCGAACTAGAATGTACGCGAGCAGCAGGAATATCCCCCAAAGATTCGCGCGAGAAAGCGCCGCCGTCGCGCCACTTTCCCGGCCCGAGCGACAAGCCAGCCCGATTCCACCAATCGCCAGCGCCACGTAGGCGTATCCCAGCGCCGCAAATCCTCCCGTAACGATTACGTCGGCATGGGAATCTTCCCATTGTTCGCGTAAAGGCCAGAATTTTCCGTCGATCGGCAACAGTTCGGTCCGCGGCGTAAACCAGATCGTCAACGCGCGCTCGAACGGCACGCGGATGTAGGTTCGGAAGGGATGGCGCTCGGTCCGCTCGCGGGCGATTTCGGCATATTGCCGATCTACTTCGTCAGAGATGTCGAGCTCCGGGTTTTCGTTGTACTGCGCGATCAATTCCGTAACTCGCGCTTTTTCTTCGGGAGAGTCAAATGCGGAAGCGGGAAGCGCATTTACGTCCATGCGGTCTTCTCCGATCGCCCAGACAGTGGAAAATACATCTCGATAACGTTCCAGCCACGTCCCCGTCCACGCGTAGAAACCCACCGGCGCGTATTCGCCGGGAAGGGTGGCATAACGCGGCGCGAGGAGTTGCAGCTTCCTCAAGGAAATGGCATTCCGCGCGGCCCAGGGCGCAAGCGGCACGAGAAATGCCGCAATCATGGCCACAGCAATCAGAATCGCTTTTTGCACGCCTAGAGCCCGCCATACGCGAATTCCGTACACGAGCGCTGCGATGCCCAGAAGCAGCGGCATTTCGGGGCGCACCAGGCTCGCCGCTCCCGTCAGAAACGCGCCCAGCAGGAAAAAGACGATGGACTTATTCCATTGGCTCCCAATGTGCAAACTCAACCGCTCCGGTCCCTGCCTGAGTCCCAGTGCGTAACACGCGAGAGCCGCTGTGGCAAGAAAGGCCACAACGACCTCGGTCAGCACGACCGCCGAGTAGTTCGCCAGGAAAGGGCACGTTGCGGCGAGCCACAGCGCTATAATCCATATGCGCCGGCGCGACCCTGCGGGTGCTAACGCCGCGGCTAGTGTAGCCGTCAAAATACAGGTGAGGGCGTCGAGAACGGCCTGAGACAACAGAATGGCCTGCATCGAGCGTCTAAATACTAGAGTCAGTCCAGCCAAAAAGGCAGGGTAGCCCGGCGTTCGGAGGTCCGTGGGGATAAGCTGGCCGTTCTGCCACAATCCATACACATGATGGTCGACCCAGTTGGCGGCCAGTTGAAGATAAGTTGCGCTATCGTCGGTCATGGCGGGAAACCAGTGGACGAGTGCCAGGCGCAGGGCCAGCCCGGCCAGAACGGCCAGGAACGTGTGAACGCAAAGGGCCGTGACGCTTTCGCGCCGTGCGGGTATGATCGAGCCTTCCCGGCGGTGCGGTTGTGTGGCAGGTTCAATAGTCATCGACGCCGTTCCGACGGACGGCTCGCTTGAGATTCTTGAGAGAAACGAATGAAGCCGCGCAAGCCCATATTCTACGATGAGAGGCGCCGCCGATGGCGGCGCACCAGCCGAATTCTGGAAATCAGCGGCGCGCTATTCACTTTGCTTGCTATTACTTTTTTAGTTAATGTACTGGTCAGTCCTCGCCTGCCCGTGCCCTTGCTTCCCACCAACCGCATGGCCCTGCATCCCGTCCGCGAAAGAACCCGGGCCAAGATCACGCTGAAACGTACCGGNNTTTTACGTCAGTTGGGATCCCACATCGCTGGCCGCGCTCCAGCAGCATTTCCGCGACATCGACTTGCTGATCCCCGAGCGCCTGCACTCCATTACCGCGACCGGCCGCCTGGACGTGGAGGCCGATGCCAAACTCGCGGCCTGGGAGCAATCGTTACAGCAACAGAATCCGCCGATCAAAATTCCCACCATGCCGCTGCTCAACAATTCCGACGGGACCAACTGGCTCACCGACGAAATGGCCGCCATGCTCAAGAGTCCCGCGGCGCGTGGAAACCTGGCGCAACAGTCGGTCCAGTATCTTACACAAAACCACTTCGTGGGGCTGGTTGTCGATTTTGAGGAAATCCCCGATAAAAGCCAGAAGGATTTCAGCCAGTTCATTTCCGAGCTGGCGACGGACCTGCACAGCTCGAACCTGAAACTCATGGTGGCGCTCCCTGCCGCGGACTGGATTTACGACTATGCCGGCATCGGAAAATCCGCCGACGCCGTAATCCTGATGAATTACGACCAGCACTGGCGCACCTCGGCGCCCGGCCCCATCGCCGCGCAGGATTGGTTTGTAAAAAACATTGAGGCGATCACGAAGCTGGTGCCACCCGCAAAACTGGTGATGGGAATCGCCAACTACGCCTACGACTGGCCGAGCAAAGCGGGATTGAAAGCGCACGAACAGGCCAAGGTCGAAAGCTTCCAGGAATCCATCGTCACCTCGACGGAATCCGAAGCTCAGGTGCAATTCGATTCGGATTCTCTCAACCCCTACTTCTCCTATTCCGACGAGCGTAATTTTATTCACCGCGTATGGATGCTGGACGGCGTGACCGCTTACAACGAGTTGCGCGCCGCGGAACGCGTCGGCGTGCAAGGCACGGCGATCTGGCGGCTCGGTTCGGAAGATCCCTCCGTGTGGTCGATCTGGGATAACACGCGCCCCGACGATGCCGACCGCGCGAAGCTCGAGGACATGCCTCCGGGGTATGACTTGATTCTGGAAGGCGACGGCGATATCTGGAGATTCCTGGACACGCCGCAAAAGGGCCAGCGCTCAATCCGTTTTGATTCCGCTAGCGGCAAC
>PMOP01000297.1:4316-4658 GCA_003161495.1 Acidobacteriota bacterium
GGCCACGAAATCGGCAACCACACCTATACGCATCCGCGCTGGAACGAAATTTCGCGCACGCAGATTGACGTCGAGCTGAACGTCACCGAGCGCCTTCTGAACAGCACGCTGGGCGTGAAGACGCTGCTGTTCCGTCCGCCGTATGGCATCGACCACCAGCCTGAAACCGCGGATGAAGTCGCCGAGCTTCCCATCGCGCAATCCATGGGCTACCTGATTGTCGGCGCGCGAATCGATCCGCACGATTGGGGCGAGCCGGGAGGAATTCCTCCGGCGCCCGCTCAGGTAATCGTGCAACGCGTCCTCGAGCAGGCGCGCTCGAATGGCGGCAACATCGTGCTC
>PMOP01000297.1:4739-5224 GCA_003161495.1 Acidobacteriota bacterium
ATGCCGCCGCTCACTTTCCGTGAGCGCCTGGTCGCGCACGCCGACGGGCTGATCTTCACGCTGTATGAATGGTCGCGGCTGAGCGTGGCATTTATTTTCGTGCTGGGCATCGGTCTCGTGAGCTGCCGCGCGATCATTGTGGGATTTCTCGCGGTCATTGAAAAACTCCGGCCTTCGCCTCCCGACCAGCCGGATTTTCAGCCGATCGTGAGTGTGCTCATTCCCGCTTACAACGAAGAAGACGTCATCGTCTACACCGTCAATTCCGTTCTGGAGTCGGATTATCCACGTCTGGATGTAATTGTCGTGGACGACGGATCAAATGATGGCACGGGAGAATTGCTTGACTCGCAATTCGGGCGAAATCCCGCCGTGCGCATCATTCATCAGCCCAATAGTGGAAAGCCGGCCGCGCTTTCGCATGCCCTGGCCGAGGCTTCGAGCGGCATTATCGTGACCATCGACGCCGACACCGCTGTGGAACC
>PMOP01000340.1 GCA_003161495.1 Acidobacteriota bacterium
TGATTCGTGGTGGAAGCGGTGTCCCCCATGACCAATTGAATGTGGTCCAAGGGAACGTCGAGTTCCTCGGCGACGATTTGCGAATAAGCGGTTCCGACTCCCATACCAATTTCCGGCTTGCCCGTAAATACGTGAACGATTCCCTCTTTATCGATGCGCAGCCAGGAATCCAGGCGGCTGGGAGAAGGGGCGGCCAACGTTTCGGGCGCTGCCGCGGCAAAAACGCGGGGGAGGATTGCGGAATCCGCCAGGCTGAAACCGATGAGCAAGCCTCCCGCGTCCTTCACAAATTCTCTTCGCGACACAGTGATTTTGGGAGCCATTTTTTATGCGCTCCTTTTCGCGGATTGCGACGCGCGGCGGACTGCGGCGAAAATGCCCACATGGCTTCCGCACCGGCACACCAGACTTTCAAATGCACTTCGCATCTCGGCGTCGCTCGGAGACGGATTTTTGTCGAGCAGCGCTTTGCTGGTCATCACCCAGCCGTTCAGGCAGTAACCGCACTGGAAAGTCTGTTCCGCGATGAACGCCGCCTGCACGGGATGAGGTTTCCCGGCGGTTTCCAGGCCCTCCAGCGTGATGATTTCTTTCCCTATCGCATTCGCTACGGTCAATTGGCATGACCGCACGGCATGATTGTCCACCAGCACGGTACACGCGCCGCATTGCCCGACGCCGCAACCAAAGCGCGGATTGTTCAATTCCAGATTGTCGCGCAGCACATACAGAAGAGGACATTTCGGGTCCACGTCCATCTTGTGCACCCGGCCATTCACTTTTAAAGAGGCAGCGCTCATAAGCACCTCACAATCGCAGATTGTAATACATTCTGCCATCCGGCAGTTAGGATGCAGTATTGCAGGCGCTGAGCGAGGATCTTCCATATTTATGGCATCTATGAGATCATTGGGAATATGAAACCGGAAGCCATCCGAACTACTGTGGATATCCCTGCGTCCCTTTACCGCAGACTGAAAGAACAGGCCGCGGCACAAGGGCGGTCGGTCCGGGAACTCATTTTGGCGGGGGTCAAAATCACGTTATTGGAGGGCAAGCGCCCGCGAACAAAAAGGGTCTGCTTTCCACTGATCGTTTCCAAAGGTCCCAAAGTCGATCTTACCAACGAACAAATCTATGAACGCATTGAATTTCCTTGATGCCAACGTTTGGCTGGCTTTGCTCTGGAACCGGCATGTGCATTCAGACAGAGCGAAGGAATGGTTCGACAGGTCGGAAGAAGAGCAATTTTTCTTCTGCCGGTTCACTCAATTGACTGTTCTCCGGCTTCTCACCACTGAAAGCATAATGGGAAAAGATGTTCGGAGTTTGTCGCAGGCCTGGGACCTTTGGGACAAGATCTGGGCGGATCCGCGAATTGCATTCCTGCCGGAACCCGAAAACCTCGAGCCGGAGTTGCGGGTTCATACCCGTTTGACCAGCAGATCGCCTAAGGTCTGGGCCGACGCGTATCTGCTTTCCTTCGCCATCGTCGCTGGCTTGAAGTTGGTTACCTTCGATCGCGCGATTCAATCTCGCCGGGCTGATATTCTTATTCTCTGAAAAATCTATACCTTTATCGCTGGTCCGTCGAGAGCAGATGCCAACTGCTCTCGGAGACTAAACCCGCTGATTCGCTGGGCCATCATCCGCGCTGCGAGGTTTAGGATCCGGTCTGCTGCGGTTTGCGAGTCGAGGCCGCGCGAGTGGATATTCGAAATAAGGTTACGATTCGCATCGGTGTTAGTTTTGCCGGGCTGATACGCCATGTAAGCGGATAAGCTCTCCGCGGTGGCAAGGCCTGGACGCTCGCCGATCAACAGGACGGCCACATTCGGCGCGAGCAATTCGCCAATTTCGTTCAGAATTCCTACGCGGCAGTGGCGAATCACAAATGGATTGCCGATGGTCCAGCCGCGCGCTCGCGCTCCTTCTTCGAGCAGCGGCAATAGCGAAGGAACCTGCGCGACGACTGCCGTGACCGAAAGGCCGTCGCCGATGGCGATCTGAATATCAGTTTCGCGCGTACAACGTTCCGCCAATTCTTGGCGCGATGTTTCATTCAAGCGGCGTCCGAGGTCCGGCTGCAGAAGATATTCTTGCTTGGAGCGTGCCTCGGTGCAGACCTCGAACAGATCCCATTGTTTGATAAACGCCCCGCCGAAGCCAGTTTCGAGATCCAACTCGGCGCGGACAGCATCGCGCGCGGCGGCGTGCGCTTCGCGCAAATCCAACTGCGTCGAGGTGCGATATGAGGCGCCGGCGCGGCCCATAAAGATGCGCGCCGGAGTGCGTTCCCGAATTTTGCGCAAGCTATCGGGGAAATCGGCGGCGAGGAAGGAATCGGCGTCGCGCGGCATTCAGACAATTTCTCCCAGGGAAGATTCGAGGCCTTGCATCAGCTCGTGCCGCGCGGACGCACCGAGGAGCGCAGGTTCCGTGTCCCGGAAAATACCTTTCGTTTGCAGCCAGCTCAAAAATTCGGGCGCGGGACGCAGGTGGAACAGCTTTCGTGCGGCGAGAGCATCGTGGTAGCTGGTGGACTGATAATTCAGCATCACATCGTCCGATCCGGCAACGCCCATAAAGTAATTGCAGCCCGCTGCGGCCAGCAGCACTAAAAGATTGTCCGCGGAATTCTGATCGGCCGCGGCGTGATTCGTGTAGCAGACATCGCAGCCCATCGGCAGCCCCAGCAGCTTGCCCATGAAATGATCTTCCAGGCCGGCGCGAATGATCTGCCGCTCGTCGTAAAGATATTCCGGCCCGATAAATCCGACGACGCTGTTCACGAGGAATGGATGGAACACGCGGGCCACGCCATAGGCGCGAGCTTCGAGCGTGAGTTGATCTATTCCGTGATGAGCTTCCGCCGAAAGAGCGCTTCCTTGTCCCGTCTCGAAATACATCACGTTCGCGCCCTTCCAAGGAATGTCGCGTTTCGCGTGATGCTCAAGGACTTGCTCGCGACCTTCGCGCAGCATCTGGAGCGTGACGCCAAAACTGCTGTTGGCCGCCTCCGTGCCGGCAATGGATTGAAAGAGCAGATCCACCGGCGCGCCGCGCTTCATCGCTTCCAGTTGCGTTGTGATGTGTGCGAGACAGCAGGATTGCGTCGGCACGCCGTAAGCATCGATGAGCCGGGCCAACGCGCGCAGGATTGCACCCACCGTTTCCACCGAATCCGAAGCCGGATTCACTCCAATCACCGCGTCGCCGCAACCGTACAACAACCCTTCAAAAGCGGCGAGCAAGATACCGCCGAGATCGTCCACGGGATGATTGGGCTGGATGCGAATTCCCAGCACACCGCATTCTCCCATCGTGTTCCGGCAGCGTGTCACATTCCTGATTTTCGCAGCGGCGAGGATGAGGTCCTTGTTGCTCATGAGTTTGGCAACCGCCGCCGCGATTTCGGGAATGATCGCCCACTGGAGGTGTTTCAATTGATCTTCGCTCGTGGCGTCGTCGAGAATAAGTTCGCGGAATTCGCCCACGGTCATGCTCTGGATGGGTTGAAAGCGTTCCGCGTCGAAGGTTTCCAGGAGCAACCGGCTGACTTCGTCATGAGAAGGATCGATGAGAGGCTGCTGAACAATTTCGCCGAGAGAAAGATCCGCGAGCTTGCGCTTCGCGGCCACGCGTTCACGCTCCGAACGGGCGGCGAGCCCCGCCAATTGATCGCCGGATTTTTCCTCATTGGCCTTTGCCAAGAGGTCACGCAAGTCGCGAAAGACAAATTGTTCAGGCATGGATTTCCCACCGGCGAATCGGGTGTCGCGTAAAAAATAGCATCAATCGCAAGCGCAAGATAGGCGGAGTAGTTTAACGAGCGGCATTCCAACTAAGGCGGGTTTTCACCAGTCACCGGTCACAAATCACCAGTCACCGTATTTATGGTGCCCGAAAGAGGACTCGAACCTCCACTCCCTTGCGGGAACTAGCTCCTGAAGCTAGCGCGTCTGCCAATTCCGCCATTCGGGCGTACCTGCGGGTCTTGCGAGGCAAATTGATTGTGCCCGCGCATGGCGGCGGTTGTCAACGCGAGGCCAGGAAGTGGCCAGGAAGCGCCGCCGGGCCTGCGGTTACAGCCGAATTGCATGCAATCTTGACATGAGCTGGGATGATGAATGATTTACTATAAGGTTAGTCATCGTTGACAGAGCCATGATCCACATCATAGGCTATTACTCTTTTTGTTAAGGGATCATCTGGGTAGATTGGATTGATTGACAAACCTGATTTTGAAAGAGAACGGCAAAGTACGCGCGTTGTAATGCGGGTCCCCGTGGAAGTGCGGGGCACGGCGGCGGATGGAAGCCCGCTGGAGGAATCCACGCACACCGGCGTAATCGGCGTGCTGGGGGCGATGATCTGGATGTCCCGCAGGCTGCAAATCGGGACGGAAGTGGAAGTCACCAACCGTTTTTCACAACAGACCGCGAGGTTTCGGGTTGCCTGGGTAAAGCACCAACGCGAGGGCGAATTGTGGGAAACCGGAGTGGAATCTCTTCGACCGCTGGACGATTTCTGGAGAGTGCGATTCCCCGCGAAGAACAGTCCGCCATAAAGAACACTTGCCTTTGAAGCCCTGGAATTGATGTATACTTCGCTCAAGTGTGGCCACGCAGGACGGGGCGATTTTTTTGCTCCATTCCATTCCGCTCCGTTCCGCAAGGAGGAGACCTTGGAACAATCCCAATCGCTTATTCTCGATCTGCTCATGATTTCGTGGGGTGTCATCACAGCCTTACTGGTGGTGATCGTTATTTACCGTGGAACGCTGTCATCGAAGGAAGATGATCAGATCTTCATCGATGCCGCCGAACAGCATCATTATAAGGAACAGCAGGCCATCATCGCCCGCATTTCACGCCTGACCAAGCCGATTATCGCTCTCGCGGTCGTGTCCGGAGCTTTGCTGCTGGCCAGCGCAGGGGTGTGGATTTATCGGGGCCTCAAGAGCTTCTAGGGCTTGCCGGGCTGGGACGAAACCCCCGGGGTGGCGGCCTCCGGAAGCGCGGAGTCCACGACCGAGGAGTGGTTCAGTGTAATCACCCAGCGATTCGCCTGCTTTACGAGGATGAGTGTCGTGTGCCCGCGAAACTGGACCACCCTGCCCGACATCTGCGCTGCGTACACAAATTGATAAGTGGCCCAGGCGAAGTCGCCATTCACTTTAATGAGCGTATTGGAACGATCCATGCGCGCGCCGCTGACTTGAGCGCGCTGCGCCTGGTAAGCCTTTAAAAAATTATCCCAGCCGATGATGGGCGGTTCCCATGCGCCGCTTACCAGGACCACATCGTCCGCATAGTATTTGTGCATGGATTCCGCGTCGCCAATCTGCCAGTAACCGAGGGCTTCGCCGATGGCCTGGTCGATGGCCTGCGCATCCGGTGTGTGCATCGCGGCCTGGATATTCTCTCCGAGATCGGGCGGCGGATTTTTATTTTTATCTTTTTTTTGCGCGCACGCTGGAATTGCAATCGCCATCCAGGCCATTGCCAGGATGACGCCGATCCGAACGCTTCTAAAATATTTCGCCGCAACTTTTGTCATGTTTGCCCCTCGCCGCTGAAGATAACACGAACAGATTTGCGCCGGCCGGGAATCGGCGCGGGAAGTGTCGTGGCAGTGCACGCTTTTCCTGGAGCGTGGATTCGTCACTTGAAGCGCGTCTTCCGCACGACATCGAGGCCGAAGGTCCCGTTTTCATCGCGCAAAGCAACCACTGAGAATTCGCGGTTAATCGTGTATTCGATTTGAATCACTTGATATTGCGTGGTCGTGATGTCTGTGATGTAAGTCACCACGAGGCCTCGGGTAACCTGCTGCTCGATGGTTACGCTGGCGATCGAGTTTTGCGTGTTGTTCAAGGTTGCCACCGAGGGCCCGACGCTGAAGTGGCTCACCCCGAACAGGCGCTGAATCCGCCCGCCCAACTGGCTGGAAATCGCTTCGGAGAGAAGCGCCGAGGCGCCCAGCCCCGAGTTTTGCCCGGTGGCGGTTCGTGCCGCGCTTTCTTCGCCGGTTTGGCCCAGAGCAAGCAACTCGATGATGTCGCTGGAGGGCAAAGGCGGGTCGGAGCGGTAGGCCAGCGTGAGACGGCTCGCAGGGCCCGTGAAATCGAGAGTGACTTCATACTGGCGAATCGTGGTGGAGGCCTCGACGTTCAACACCGGGTCCAGCCGGAACGGATTGGCGAAATTGATATCGCCGCGCGCGATGGTGTACTGGTTTCCGCGAAAACTCATTTCTCCGCTCAACAGATGAATGTGTCCGAGGAGAATGGGATGCTCCCATGTCCCCCGCAAACGCAGGCTCGCATCCGTCAGCAGCCGCGCACCGGTCCATTCCATTCGCGAATCGGGGCTGGAGTCCGCCTGAATGTCAAACTCCAAATTCTGCAGGAACGAAGAAGTCGTGCTCGGTCCGGTCGCCGGTTGCTTGGCTGAAACCATGAAGGACCCGAGATCGAATCCTTCTGCCATCAGCAGGCGATCCACAACGATGCGTCCGGAAAGCGTCGCCGCTTGCGAATTTCCAGAGAGCCGCAGCGTTCCCCCCACCAGCCAGCTCATCCCGACCGGATAGCGAATGCGAACCTGGTCGGTGCGCGCGTTGATCACGTAGTTCATCGGCCCTTCGCCGTAGGCCACCGTGCCGCCGATGGCGAGCTTTCCTCCGCCGGTTTCCGTGACCACGTTATCGAACACCATGCGATTCGCGTCAAAATTGAAATCTCCGGCAACATTGCTGAGGCCCGCCGGAAAATCGCCGTAGCGCAGCGAAACGCCCTCCACATGAACTTTGCCGTTGAAGCGCGGAGTGATCACCGTCCCGCCAACGGCGGCATTGATTTGCGCCCGGCCGGTCGCTTCCAGTTGCGGCATAAATCCAGCGAGCAACCGGAGGCTGACCGCCCCATCGAGGCGCAAATTCAGTGCTTGATCCCCGGTAAAACGCGCGGAACCCGCGATGTGAAAATCCGTGTCGGTCCCGCGCAGGTTACCCTGCTCAACACGCACTTCGTCTCGACGGTACGTCAGCCGCACAGGGCCCGCATTTTCCAGCTTGACGTTTTGAAAATCGAATGTGAGGCGGGAGAGATTTGCTTCCACGGCGAGCGTTTCCGGGCGCGCGCCAAAACCCGCGACGTCAAATTGGCCGTCAACCAGGCTGTGGCTATTCAGCTGGGAGAGATGCAGTGCAGAGACTAGAAAAGGATTGAAATCAATTCGCTCGACTGTGATATGCGCGGTCACCGGATAATCGCCCTCCAGGCCAATGTCCAGTTTCCCGGCCAGCCGCCCCGACGTCATCGCCGAATCCAATGTGGCGCTCAGGTGGCGCCCATCGGAATCGATTTTTCCGTCAAAGCTTCCGACCACGTCACTACCCAGCTTCAAGTCTACCAACCGCAGCGTTGCGTGTAATTCCGGGGCGCGCAGCGGTCCCTGGCCGTGGGCCTGCACATTGAGGCGGCCTCCCACTGGCAGGCGCGCCATCTGGATTTTTTCGATGTCCTCCAGGGGAATCGCCGCGCCCGTGAAGTCAAAAGATACTTCTCCTGTGCCGGTGTGATAGTCCAGATTCCCTGTCACGAGTCCCGCAGGCGCTCCGGGCGCGTGCGCCGCCATGCGGACTTCGGCGTTGGCGATTCGCACTTCGCCGGAATGAATGGACAATTCTCCACGGGCACGCTCGAAGCGCCACGCCTGTATCGTTGCATTGGACACATCAAACGGCCCGAAAAATTCCGGCTGTGCGCGCGTGCCTTTTCCGTGAAATTGTCCGGTCAGCAGCCCGTGCGCGGCATACGAGGTCCCTGCCATTTTTTGGAGATCGTCGGTATCGGCGCCCACCAGGTTGACTTCAAACGTCCATTCGCTTTCGGGAGAAAAACCCCAATTGTCGAGATCGAGCTCCAGCTCCAGATCCGCGGAGGACCGGCCGCGGCGCGCCCGCGTTCGTTCCAGTTGCAATTCGTATGGCGAGTAGGTCAGCTCTCCCTCGAGATCGTCCCAGTACAACGAGCCATATTTAGCTTCAGATCCCTTGAAATGCCCTGCGAACGTCGGTCCGTCCAGCGGTCCTGTCAAGCGCCCGTCCCAATGAAACTGACCGCCGATTATTTCCGGTTGCACATCCGTTCCGCGGAGCCGGTTGATGAAATCGTCCCACAACGTGAGATCTTGTGTGTCGACGGTCAAGTCCATCGAAGTCTCGACCATGCTGAGAGAGCCGCGGAACTGGATGCGGCTGGTGGGAGTCGTGATCTCGCCGGGTGAAAGCGCGAATTGACTGTGGTCCATGTCGTAATGAAATTCGAAATGCGCTGCCGTGGGAATTTGCCCCGGCACGGGCGTGCCTGGTGGCGTCCACACGGAAGAGCCTCGCGAATCGACATGCTTGAAATCGGCGACCCATGTGGTGGTCGCGTCCGCATCCATGCGGCTGCCCCAGTGCAGTGGATTGATGGGCAAACTCGGGTTATTTTCGGCGGCAATCGCTTGATGCAGGTCCAGCCCGCGCACTTTTGTTTCGGCGCGGAAATCCAGCTTCGGGAAATTTACACGCACGTGGCTCGTCGCGGTTCCCCCGAGAATCAACGCTTCCAAATCCGGCAAATCCACCGAATGATTGTCGGCGCGGTAGCTGCCGTGCGCGGAAATATTGCCGGGATGAAACCACTCATATTTTATGGTGACCCGGTCGGCGGTATAGCGTCCGTTGAAATTCATTTGTTCGGCGGAGTACGCTCCGTCGCCGGCAAAATCAATGTGGCCGCCCGGCACATCTTTTTGGCGGAGGATGGTCCACATGTCTTCGAGGCGCAGTTGACCCCGGTAACGGAATGTCCAGGCGGGCTGCGCGAAGCTGGCGAGGTTTGCCTGCGCATCGAGCTCGCTCCCGGCTGTCTTCCATTGCAATTGCGTTACGGACAAGGAATCCTGATGGAGAGTGAAATGCGCGGAGAAATTCGACGTGAAGGGCAAATTACGCAGCGCCGCGATTTCAAATTTCTGCCAGCTGACCTGGCCCAGGTACACGGGGCGCCCGCCTTCGCCGGCATAGTTCATGGCAAACTCAAAATTCCCGCCTCGGGCCTGGAGCGGAATTCGCGCGTCATTCCATAAGATTTCGCCGTCCTCGAGACGCAACTGCGCAATTTTCAAATCGAACAGGCTCTGCAGGTTCGGAGCGCCCGTGCTCCCGGAAATATTTGGTCCCGGAATATTTGTCGAGCCGTTTTTTGCGATTTGCACATGCGCGGAGAAGTGGGACATCTCCAAATTGCCCAGCGAGACCTTTCTTCCCCAGAACGATTCGACGTGGATGCCGAATTGCAATGTGTTGGCGTGGAATAGCGGCGGGCTTCCAGCCGGCTCGCGGCCATGCAGGGTCAATCCGTCGAAACGCGCGGTGAATAATCGCCAGCTGAAATGAAAATTTCCCAGTTCGACGCGCGCGCCCGTGGTTTCTTCAAGCTCCTCCACAATCGTCCGGCGAGCCCAGCGATCCGCGAGCCCGCTGGCAATCAGATAGGCGACGCCCAATCCGACGACGAGCGCCAGGGCGACGACGATGCCCACGCCGTGTTTCAGTCCGAATTTGCGTTTCGTTCCGTTCATCGTTCCAGCATCCGGCAGTCCGTCACGGCTTGCCGCCGGGAGTTTCGATTTTCAATCTCGATTTTGTGTCGTCCAGCCACTTCGCCGTCATATCGCTGATTCCGCGCTGGACGAGCAGCTCGCGAATCTGTTCTTCGACCACGGCACGGCCCGGATCGGGTTGATTATTTTTCGCCAGCTCCGGCAGGAACTCTTTCTGATAATACGTTTCAATATCCGCGGGTTCGATCAGCACGGACGGCCGGAATTTATAATCGACGTAGCGTTCAACGTAAATTTGCCGGCTCAGCAATTGCCGCACCTCGGCAGCGGAAAGGCTGAGTTCGCTCAAGCGGGTCGCATAAATTTCCGGGTTCGCAAAATGGTCCTTGAGGCGCGCCAATTCGCGGTCGACCTCGGATTGCGCAGGCTGCGGGAAATGCGCCGCGGCGGCTTCCGTTTCCACGATCCACTGTTCGATCAACTCCTCAAGCAGTTTGTCGTCGCTTTCCGTATGTCCGTCGACTAACTGCTGAAAGGCATCGAGTTCGCGCACCTGGCTTTGCAGGATAATGTCGTCTTCCACGCGCGCCACGATGCGGTCCACCACGCGTGTGGATTGAGGCGCGGCGGTGCCGCTGAAGGCTTGCGGCGCGCCTGCCGCGGCCCAGAGCGAAACGAAAATGAGAATCGCGCGGCGCATCAGAACGTCGTCCCCAAGTTGAAGAAAAATTGGAAGGCGGGCAGGCGCGAGACCGTCACGCCGGGATTGCCGTTCACCGTTGCCGGGCTGATAAAGCTTCCCGGATTGAGCTGATAACCCAAATCCAAAGCGATCGGCCCGATTGGCGTGGCATAGCGAAATTCAAATCCCACCGTGTGCGAGAAATATTTCAATTCGTTGGTGCAATTTGTCAAGCAGACCGTGGTGGGCAGTCCGTTCGGGCCGGTTGCGTTCCCGATGGTTGGAACCGGCGCTGAAGTGCGCAACGTGATTTCCCGGATACTCGGGAAAACGTTGCCGGCATCGTAAAACACGGCGCCGCCCAGGCGATCGCCGATCAGCGGCAAGTGCATCGGAAAGCGCAAGTCCTGGTTAAAAATAAGTTCGGTCTGTCCGCCGATGGGAAATCCAGTGACGGGGTCGCGCGGCCCCGCCTGGTTGAGTCCGAATCCGCGCAAGGACGTGCCGCCGCCGGCGAAGAACCGTTCAGGAAGCGGAATGTCACCTGAGACCGAATTGCCGTAGGGAGTTTGCACGCCGAACCGGGTCGATCTCGCAAAGACCAGCCGCCGTCCGATCGGAGTGTAAGTCGTATTCTGCAAGAACACGTGTATGAAATTCGCCGATGAGCCAATCGATTTCATGGCTACGTCCACATCCGCATTTTCAAAAGACCCGCGGCTGGGATCGGAGACGCTATTGCGGCGGTCCCGGAGCCAACTCACGCCGAATTCGGACACCTCCGTGTTTTGGCTGAACAGCGGAATTTCCTCGACCGCGATTTGCAGATTGCTCGCGACCACGTGACGATAGGCATACTGATACAGAAGCGTGCTCGTTGCAGAGAGCTTCTGAGCGAGACGGACAGTTCCCTCGGCCCGCCGTGAATCGAAGGTTTGCACGTCGCGACTGGTTATGTAATCGGCCACCAGTTGAAGGCTAAAATTCGGAGACGCGAAATAATTGGGCGCCGTGTACGTAATCAGAGCGCGGCCTTGAATCGTGCTCACTCGCGCTTTGAAGGAGAGAGAGTCCGCGCGTCCGGTGAGATTGGCCTTGGTTAATTCCAGTGTGACGCGCGGCGCGAAGCTGAGCGATTCGGAAGTCGCGCTCGTGCTGCTGCCCAGGCGTTGCACCTCAAATCCCAGACCGTAAGCGAAGGTATAGCGCCTGGCCTCGTCCACCATGACGACCATCGTCTTGTCTTTTTCCTCGCCATCCGGATTTTGCGGCGCGACCGAAACGCGGCTGAAAATTCCCAGATTGTAGAGCTTCCTTTGCGTCTCGACGACGGCGCCTTCACTTAACGGCTCCCCCGCTTTGATTCCCACCTGTCGCGAAATTATGCCGGGGCGCGTGTGCTCATAGCCGCTTAGGAGAACGCGCGCGACCCGGACCTGGCGTCCTTCGGTGATGTGATACCTCAGGCGGACCATGGGACCGGCATTCGGCTCCGCGGGCGGCACTTTCTCCAGATCGGCGGTAAACCGTGCTTCGGAAAATCCCTGGTCATAGTAGGTGGCAAGAATGTTGTCACGGTCGGTGGACACGTTGAATTCGGAATAGGGCTGCCCCTTCGAGGAGCCGACCACTCCAAGGATTTCATCCATGCTCAGCTGTTGGTTGCCTTCAATGGTCAGGCTCGCCACGCGAGTTTGCTGTCCTTCCTGGATCACAAATTTCACCGACAAGTCGCCGTGATGGCCCTTGTAATCATCGACGAGTTGACTCTGCACATTGCAGTCTTGAAACCCGTTGGAATCGTAGAGGGTGCGGATCGAAGTGACATCATCCTGCAATAACTCGGTCGAGTACCGTCCCGGCGAAGCATAGGCGGCAGGCAGAATCTTTACGCGGCCTCGAAGAAGTACCGAGTCAAAATATTTATTGCCGGTAAATTCCACATTGACCAATCGGTGGTGGTCGCCGCGTTCGACTTGATAGGTCACAACCCTTGAGGCTCGGCGCACTACTTTGCTCGTTTCGTCCGCGGGAGCATCCGATACGGTGTAGCTCACTTGCGCATCAAAATATCCGGCGCGTTGAAACCAATCCCGCAAGGAACGCCGCCCTTCCTGAAGCAGGTCTTCATCCACCGCGCCTTCCATGTAGATGGGGACCAGCTTGCGCAAAGTTCCCGCCGGAACTTTCGCGCCGACTACAGCCACGCGCACCTCCAGCCCCGCATACATCGTGACCTCGATCGGCACGCGATTGGACTGCGCATCGTAGGCGCCGCGATGGATCGTGGCTCGCGCCCC
Source organism: Acidobacteriota bacterium (assembly GCA_003161495.1). GTDB lineage: Bacteria > Acidobacteriota > Terriglobia > Acidiferrales > UBA7541 > Palsa-360. The sequence continues at coordinate 12,603 of PMOP01000340.1, forward strand.
GAGGTAGTCCTTCCCCGCCAGCCATTTTCGTGCCCGGTCGGCCGCGCGAGTCAGGCGGTCCACGGTCACCGTGTCTCCTTCCTTGAGCTTTACCCGGCTGCGAAGCTCCGCGTTCGCAAATTGCGTCTGATTTTGAATGGTGATGGCGCCGATCCGCGCGCGAGGACCGGCCATGACGCGCACCAGAATATCCATCTGCAGCGTGTCGGGATGCGGCGTGGCCACATAATCAAGCTTGGCCTGATATTGTCCATCGTCTTCCAGGGTTTGGCGAAGACGGGCGAGCGCTTCCTTCATGTCGCTTTCGCGAAATGGTTCTCCGACGTTGAGCCTGAGCGCGGAAAGCGCCAGCGCTTCTCCCGGCGGTTCGTGTAAACCTTCGATCTGTACTCGATTGATGTATAAGTTTTGGCGAACCACGAAATCCAGGCGGACTCCTCCGGGAACATCGGCCAGTTCGGCGCGCAAATCCGCATAACGGCCCGTGCGGAACAGTTCCCGCAGGCTCGCGCTCTCTGCATCCATGGAAAAAGTTTGGCCCGGCTGCAGCGTCAGCTTGGGAGGATTCTGTTCCAGCACCGCGCCGTATTCCGTGACCACGCGCACTGCGACGACGCGCGGCGGCTCACCGGGAATACCGTTCTGCGCGGCGAGAGGGCCTGCGCAGAACAACCAGAACGCCGATAGCCATCCGGCGAACCGTACGAAGGGGCGCTGAACGATTGGCATCACTCTTCACAACAGAGCTAGGTTAGCATAGCTGGGGTTGTCCGCCCGGCGCGAATTCTGCCCGGCACGCGCAAAACGCTACTCGATTTCCCCGCGCAGCTTCCGGGGCGCTATCATGAGGTAGGACGGCTTTAAGTAGGACGGGCTTCAGCTTGTCGGGTTTAGAGTTGCCATGCGCGCAGACCTAAAATCGACAGGCTGAAGCCCGTCCTACTGAACCCCTGGAGATCGATTCGGTTCCATGGACGCAAAATCCTACGAACGCTATTCGCGGCAGATTCTTTTCGGCGAAATCGGCGAGGCGGGCCAGGAGCGCCTGCTCGAATCCTCGGCCGTAATCGTGGGCTGCGGAGCGCTGGGAACCGCGCTGGCAAATTTGCTCGTGCGCGCGGGCGTCGGCAAGCTGCGCATCGTCGACCGCGATTTTGTCGAGCCTTCCAACCTGCAGCGGCAAACTCTGTTCGAGGAATCCGACGCGCAGGAAGCCCTGCCGAAAGCCGTCGCCGCCGAGCGCCGACTGCGCGCCATTAATTCCGGAGTATCGGTCGAGGGAATCGTCGCGGACGTCAGCCCAAAAAACGCCGAGGAATTACTGCGCGGGTTCCCGCTCATTTTGGATGGGACGGACAATTTCGAGACGCGTTTCCTGCTGAACGATGTTGCGATCCATCTAAACGTTCCGTGGATTTATGCCGCCGTGGTCGCCAGCTATGGCGTAACGCTTACCGTGCGACCGGGCGAAACGGCGTGCCTTGCATGCGCGCTCGAATCCGAAAGCGCGAACGGTTCGCGAGCAACCGGCACGGAAGATACCTGTGACACCATCGGAGTTCTCGGCGCCGCTGCGGGAGTGATTGCATCGATTGAAGCCGCGGAAGCCATCAAGCTGCTCATCGGTAAATCCGAATCGGCGGGAGGGCGGATCATTTCCTTCGATGTCTGGTCCGGAAAATTTCAAACGGTGCGCGTGGCGCGCAATCCGGAATGCCGCGCGTGCGTCCGCCACGATTTCCGCTACCTGGAAGGCGAAGCGCAACCGCACCTGACCATGTGCGGCCGCGATTCCGTCCAGATCCACGAGCGCCGCCGCCAACTCGATCTCGCCGCGCTGGGAAAACGCATCGCGCCCACAGTCGCCGAAGTGCGCGAAAATGGTTTTCTCCTACGCTTCCGTGTCCCCCCCTATGAAATGACAGTCTTCGCCGACGGCCGCGCCATAATCAAAGGCACCCGCGACCCCAGCGTCGCCCGTTCCCTCTACGCCCGCTACATCGGGATTTAGTAGGACGGGCTTCAGCCTGTCTGGTTTTGATTCTTGTAGAGTCGGCAGAAGTCAAAAAAAGACAGGCTGAAGCCCGTCCTACTAAACGCACTTCAAACGCCGCACACATCATCCTTGGAATTATTCGAGCGAAGGCCAGCCATCGGGTGGTTGCAGCACGGCCGCCACGAGCTTGAAACAATAGCCATTGTCTAACGGCTCGCCCAGACTGATCGTAAAATAAAGTTCGTTTTCATTCTGGATCCCCAACTGCGCCGAAGAATATTCGCCCAGCGGCAGGTCTTTTAGCATGTCGTCATAAGGAATATCCGTGACCGCGAGATCGTATGGAACTGCATCGAGATGGAAGCGTACCCGCAATTGTTTCTTCCAGCCGGGAGTGCGTTTTGCGATCCACCGTGGATGAACAGGCTTCGCCAAAAGGAGAGAAGCCTTGGCGGGCGCACCGTCGAATTCGCGATACGCAACCCTGTCTAAGGTATTTCCGAACAAGACGCAACCTCGATACAGCACTTTCTTCAGAAGAGGGGCATGCTCTTTTGGGCATGGTCTGCAAACCAGGCTCCACGGAGAGCATTGAATTCTCCAGTTTTCAGGCTGTTTTTTTACGGGACAATGCGCTTCCAGACAGGCGGAAACAACGTCAAAGTTTTTCATGTCTCCACCGTTGGGGAAATGGACTTGGCGAGGGGGAAGTTCACCATGCACCTCCTTGCTGATGGGCCGAATCCACTCGCCGGTGTCGAGCCGCACTCCGGCCACACAACGCTGCGAATATTTTTTAGAATGGGCCATGCAGATGAACTGGACTTGCCGCACGCACCCATATACATCCTAAAGGTGGTGGATTGTCAAGTTAGACCATTTTTGCTGGAGATACTGCAGGACGAGCCGGCGGTGGCAATGATCCGGCTTAGGCTCGCTGCACAGTAGAACTGTCGGAATTGCGAATATACCAGTGTCGAGTTTTTCCTCGACTCTCCGCTCCGCCATCAAGGAAAGAAACCTTTGCTCATATTCTTCCCAGCTTCCTTTGTTCTTCTTGTATTCGTCCAGCATTTCTTGTGTCGGCGCCAGCAAAGGTTCATGCTTGTATTCCGCGCCGCAAATTTCACGCAGAAAATATTGAAGGTCATCGCGTTTGCTGAAACCCGCCAGCTGCGAGATATTATTGAGGCGCACGTCGAGCAACTTCCGAATGCCAGCGCTTTTTAGTAGGCTGAAGAATTGTTCGGCCGTTTTTTTCGTAAAACCGATGGAATAGACTTCCACGGTTCCGCCTCGGCTTTCTGAAAGAGGGACAACTGGTCGCGGTCCGGATCGGCCTCGGCCGCGACTTCCTCCTCCGATTGAATCCGGCCGTCGCCGCGAATGTGTTGCACTTGAATTCCGCGATCGAGGAGCACCCGGCCGACCAGCAATCGGCGGTGGCACGCGGCTGGATTTTCCTCGGCGCACAGCATCGCGACATGGTATTCGCGGATTCCGCGCTCCAGCCGCGTTAACCCTTCTTGAAAAACGCAGGTGGCCGCGACGCGGTCATACAGGACATGCCCTTCGTCATCGTAAAATTCGTCGCCCTCGGGCCGGCCGCCGAGTTCCCGCCCGAGATATAGATAACGGATTCCAGCGTCCTGCAGGACCGGCTTCAGCGCCTCATGATCGAACTGCGTGGCATATTTGGAGTAGGGCTGTGAGCGCGTATCCACGACCACCTGGATGCCGTGCGCCTTCAACAAGCTAAGGAAATGTTCCACGGTATGATTGGAATGGCCGACCGTAAAGACGCGCGGGCTCGCAGTAGAGTTATTTTGCATTTGCGGCGGCATGCTCGTGCACGCCAGTTTATCACAGGGAAGGAATTCCGAAGTTGTTCGCGCAGCGCAGCGAGCGGCGGCCTAGCTGCTTCGGCCGATGGGTTGCCGGAGAGCGGCGCGATCGAGATTTTCGCGCAGGTTCATTAAAGTGAGGAAAGTGTTCAGCACGCGCGCTTTCATTTCGTCGGCCAGGTGAATGCCGCTTGTGGAAGCGCGCGCCAGCATTTCTCCATGGTCGGCGATGAAGCGAATGATTTCGACCTGGCGCGCATGGGGAGTTTTTCCGTACACAGTTTCACGCCGCATCTGGGCGCAATCGTTTTCGACTTTCAGCGTGAAATGAAGCATGCAGAGGTGGACCGCTTCAAGTGCCGCGGGCACCTGTCCCTTGCATCCGTTTTCACTGCACGCCGTATGTGTAGCCATGGCTGGGAGCGCACTCCGAGTCTATGATTGTAAGCACCCCTTATGCCAAAAATCCAGTTGGTCCGCAAAATGTGCTACGAATCAGCCATCTGCATGCCTGCCGAATGCCAAATTCCCAGATAAAGCCATTCAAACGCATCGAGGGGAACGGGTTACAATATCTTGGGCGTCTTATGCATTTGTAGCGGTACGGCATGCAGTGTCTGGACGAGCCACCTGCGTTTCAAAACTGAACAAAATCTGGAGACCGGGTTTCATCATGGAAAACACAATCGAAAGTACCGAATTGATCCGCTGGGACCTCAGCATTCTTTACACGGATATCGCCGATCCGCGGCTGGATTCCGACCTGACCGCTCTCACTGCCATGGCTCGGCATTTCTCCGTCACCTACAAGGGCAAGCTTGGGGAGTTGCTGGGCGGGGCGATCAGGGACTATTCGGAAATCGAAATGCTCAGCGGCAAAATCTCCTCCTACCTTTTCTTGAGAGAGAGCACGGACCTGACCAACGCGGCCATCAAGGCCAAGCACGCCGCCGTTGAGCGCGAGCTAAGCGCGATCCGGGGAGAACACCTCACCTTCTTTGAATTAGAACTCGTCCAGCTCAGCGACGAAACGCTGAAAACATTTTATGAGCGCGATCCCATCGTTTCCAAGCATCGCCCGTGGATCGAGCACATCCGCACATTCAAGCGGCATTTTTTGACCGAGCCCGTCGAGTCCGCCCTGGTGAAGCGTTCGCCCTTTGACTCCAGCTCCTGGAGCGATTTTTTCGATGAAGTCGAGGCCGATCTTAATTTTGAATTTCGCGGTGGCACAAAAAATCTCACCGAGATGATGCACGTGATCGCCGAATCCAAGGATGCCGCCGAGCGCGCCGAAGCTTTGCAAACCGTGAATAGAGGCCTGGCCGGCCCGTTCGCGAAATATGCCGCCCAGACGCTCTACATGGTCGCCGGATTGAAAGCGGTGGAAGACAAAGAGCGCGGCTACGCGCACCCGATGGACCTTCGCAACAAGGCCAATCGAATTCCGGACTCCGTCGTCCATGTTCTCCACAATGCCGTCACGACGCTGGGCGGTTCCTTGTCGCGGCGTTATTACAAATTGAAGGCGCGCCATCTGGGACTCACCGTGATGCGCTGGAGCGACCGCAACGCCCCGATGCCGTTCGCCGATACAACCACGATTCCTTTCGACGAGGCCGCCGGAATTGTCAAAAGTTCCTACGAAAGCTTCAGTCCCACTTTGACCGCGCTCGTGAAAACATTTTTTGCCGACCGCCGCATCGATGTGCCGGTGGCAAAAGAAAAACGCAGCGGCGCCTTCAATTCCTCGCACGTTCTGCCCGGCGGAAAGGCCGTCTCCTTCACGCTCATGAATTATCTGGGATCCAATCGAGACGTGATGACGCTCGCGCACGAGCT
>PMOP01000040.1 GCA_003161495.1 Acidobacteriota bacterium
CAGCGGCAGATTTCCGCGCGAAACGGCCCGGCGGCGGCTGCGTCTTTTGAACGAGTGCTCGCGACGCGTCCTGACGATGAGCGCGCCACCTACGGCCTGGCCGTAGCTTCCGCGCTGCAGGGCAAGCCGGACCTGGCGCGGGAACTCTTTACGAAAGTGATCGCAGCGGCGCAGAATCCGCTGGCAGGGCCGAGCGCGCACCCGGACCCGTCGAATCTTTCCTGGTCGCATATTTATCTCGGAAGAATGTACGATGTAGAAGGGAAGCGGGACCTGGCTGTGCTGGAGTATCGCGCGGCGCTGGCGGTTGCCGGAGCGCCGGATACGGCGCGAACCGCCGCGCAACGCGGGATCGAGACGGGCTACCAGACCCCGGCGCGCGACAGGCAGTCGGACGGTAAGTCGTAATTATATTCCCGCACTTTTTGCCGCCATGCGGTACGCGGCACGGAGTGCGGGGTGAAGATGCAATCCACTCGGAGCGCTCGATCAATCTCCGAGAATTATTTCCGTGGAGGAGATTCCTATCATGACGGCAAAGTTCTTCAACTGGTCGGCGGCGGTGATTGGCCTCACTGTAGCCTTATCGTTCGGGGCGGGCCTATCCAGCGCAGGCCAGCCGGCTTCGTATGCTCAGGACAAAGACAAGGATAAAGGTGAGAAAAAAGAAAAAGTAAATAAAGCGGAGGAGGCCGCCTACAAGGCCTTTTTCGCGGCGCAGGGCGCCGATCCGGCCATGCAGATTCAGCTCGGGGAGGATTTCATCACCAAATTCCCGATGAGCAAATACTTGGGCGGAGTGTATGGAGTATTGACAACAGCATATTATACATCAGGAAATACGGATAAAATGTTCGCCGCCGGAGCCAAGGCGCTCGAACTCAATCCCGATAACGTGGACGTCCTGGCCCTCTTGGCCATGGCCATACCGCGCCGCGTCAAGGCGAATACCCCGGACGGCCCGCAGCAATTGCAGAAAGCCGAGGTGTACGCGCATCACGCCATCGAGCTGATCCCGGCCCTGACGAAGCCGGAAACCGTCGACGACGCCACCTTCGAGAAGGCCAAGAATGACAAGCTCGCCCTGGCTCACAGCGGCCTGGGCCTGCTCGACATCGACAACAAAAAATACGAGGATGCCAAGACCGAATTGACCCAGGCCGTACAACTTGCCTCGGCTCCCGATCCGGTCGACTATTACCTGCTCGGCAACGCCGATTATCAAGGCAGCTACTTGAACGGGGCCATTGCCGCCTATGACAAATGCGCCGCCACCGGGCCACTCGTTACACAGTGCAAAGCTCGCGAGGATTCCGTCAAGAAAGAAGCTGCCTCGGGAACGAAGTTGAGCAGGGACTGATCGGATCGTATGCCATTCATCGAGATCGCGGAATTGGAGTCTATTCTCGGACATCAATTCCGCGATCCTCAATGGCTTCTTCAGGCACTCATGCACAGCTCTCGCATCCCGGAACGCACGGCGGAAGAGCCCGCCGAGAGCAACGAGAAACTTGAATTCCTCGGTGACGCCGTCCTTGAGTTAGTAGTGAGCGAAGAACTCGTTCGCGAATTTCCGGATTGGAGCGAGGGACAGCTCTCCAAGAGCCGCGCTCGCCTGGTAAACGCCACGGCGATTTCTCTTTCCGCCCAACGCCTTGGTATAGGCAAGTACTTGCTCCTTGGGCGCGGCGAGGAAAAGACCGGCGGCCGGAGCAAGCCGGCGCTACTCGCGGACGCCTACGAAGCCCTGATCGCGGCGATTTATCTCGATGGCGGGCTGGAAGCGGCGCGTGGATTCGTCAAGCGTTCTCTCGTGGAAGGAGTGATCGCGGTCGAAGCCGAACGCCTCGGCCACACCGACCACAAATCGGCGCTGCAGGAATTCCTGCAATCGCGGGGAATGGCGCCGGGCGCCTATTATGTGGTTGCCGAGACCGGCCCGGATCACCAGAAAACGTTTCGCGTCGAGGTTCGCATCGCGGGGCAGGTAAGCGCGGTGGGATGCGGGAAAACGAAAAAAGAAGCGGAGCAGTCCGCTGCCATCGCGGCCCTGATACAATTGGGAGCTGAGGAGAACTGAGGAACGAAGTGACTTCGGAAACCGCACAGGCCGTCGGAGCGCGAGAAGCCGCCGCGGCCCATCGCTCGGAATCGCATCCCGCCACGGTGCGCGAATACATCGAATCGCTTTTGGTTACGGTGATCCTGGCGCTGTTCGGCACCACGTTTATCGTTCAGGCCTTCAAGATTCCGTCGCAATCCATGGAGCCGACCCTCCTCGTCGGCGATCACCTGCTCGTGAATAAATTTATTTTCGGCGGGCGCGGACATTGGTACGACCATGTTCTCCCGTATCGCGAAATCCGCCGCGGCGACATCATTGTTTTTAAATTTCCCTTTCAGGATCACCCGCATTACGTCAAGCGCGTGATTGGAATCCCGGGCGACCGCGTAAAAATCGTGGACCAGCAGGTGTACGTCAACGGGAAGCGAAGCAACGAGCCCTATATCGTCCGCGATCCTGCCGCGCCATACGATCCCTTCGGAGACAATTTTCCGCCGCGCAGTCCGCAATATCTGCAGGCCAACATGCAGCCCGAATGGGCCGACGAAATCTTTCAGTACATCCACGACGGCGAAATCGTGGTCCCTCCGGAAAAATATTTCGCCATGGGCGATAACCGCGACCATAGCTGGGACAGCCGCTTCTGGGGATTCGTGGATCGCGACGCCGTCATGGGCCGGCCGGTGGTGATTTACTGGTCTGTGGTGGGCGATGGCGACGATGGCTCGGCCCGAAACGTGAATTCCTGGTTTTACAATCTGCTCGATACCGTGTTGCACTTTCCGTCGCGGACACGCTGGTCGCGGATGCTGCATGA
>PMOP01000057.1:0-13412 GCA_003161495.1 Acidobacteriota bacterium
GACGGGACCCGACGCAGGTGACATTTCAAAGCTCTGAGTAACTTCAATTCCATTTTGCGCGACCACTTTTCCATCCATCGTCGCAATGACATCGTGAACGCCGCCGTAATCTTCGGGAATCTCAAACGTGGCATCCAGACGCCCGCTCGCGTTTACCGGAAATTTTCCGAGAGATAGAATCGTTTCAGAATATTTTCGTCCGCGAAAGTAGTAATAATCCTGGATCACCCAGCCGCCTGTCACGGTGCTATATTTGAGCTCGACGGTTCCACCGGCAGGCAATCCCTCGGCGGCAACTCGCACTTTTGCGCCGACGATGGCTTTTTCGTATTTCAATTCCAGCTTTTGGATGGAAGCGGCATCGGGTTTAGGCGCCGCTTGTAAATTCGCAGATCGTACTGAGAAAAAAGTCAGAGACAAGCAGAAAACAATTGGCAGAAACGTAGCAATACGGTGACAAAGCGAACTGCGGACCGGAAACTCTTCCGTCATTGAACGATCGTAACCCAGGACGGCTGCCCACCCTTCGCCGTCCATTCCGCGCTCCGGCCATACTTATCGGTGGCCGTCGCCGAATAATGAACGATGCCGGTCGGGGCATCCTGCGGCACGGCCCACTTTGCTGTCCACATGCCGGGACGAATCGGCATGTCCATTCCCTTTTCGTTCTTGTGCGGTACCGCGCGATACAGCGCAGGCAAGTCGTACGTCTTTCCGCCGGAAGTGATGTGCACCACAACCTGGGCGGATTCTTCAGGCTTGTTGCTTCCACCGTCAACTGCATAGAGACGGAATCCAACGTTGTCACCGGCCTTGAATCGATTCCGCAGCGTGCAATTTTCAGGGCTCGCCGGATCCGCAAACACAGCAGTGTCCGCAAACAAAACCAGTTGTCCCACAGGTTTGGCCGCCGATTCTTGCGCAGCCGTCGTCAAGGTGGCCAACATGCCCGCGAACATCCCAAGCGCCGCCAGCGCAACGATCAAAGTGGTTTTTCTCATAAGCGCGACGTTAATCCATTTCTAAGTTTCTGTCCAGAAATTTGAGCGGGAATGTCACCGGCAGAGCGTCCCGCCGCACCTGATCGCCCGGTGGCCGATCACTTCTTGATTTCTACATCCGTAATTTCGCCTTGGTATCGCTGTTTTGCATTCCCACCAGCCGGAGTAAATTTCACTTTCACGGTCCGCCCCTTCAATTCCGTGCAGGGCCAAAACACCTCAGACTTAATCGGTACGTCGCTAATGAAATCAATTTTCCTGTCGTCCAGGGAATGCAGTTTCATCGGGCCATCCTCCGTGGAAACGGTCAATACCATCTCTTGAACTTTGCACTGCACGTCGGTAACAGTCCCGTCAATTCTGAGTTTCCCATCATTTACAGGCGGCTCCGTCGTTTCGGGTTCGCCTGAATCCGTCGCTGTTTCAGCCACATTATCAGCGGGGGACGGCGCGCGCTGAGGATAAGTGTTTCTCGTTTCCGCATTTCTGAGTTCCTGAATGTATTCGATGAGCCGATCGGCGTTTTTCCTGGCCTGAGGATCGAGAGGATTGTCTCCCGCGCGAGTCGCGTACGCTTGCGCCTCGTCATACTTGCGCATTCTGGCCAACACTTGAGCGAGATCAAGCTGGTAGTAACTGCTCCCAGGTTCCAATAAAACGCTTTTTTTCGCGAGATCAAATGCTTCGGATAGTTTTTCACCATTTGCAGCCAGGCGAGTTGCCAGCAGGCCGTACGGCGGCGCAAAATTCGGATTCGCCGCGATGGCCGCGCGAAGATCGGCTTCCGTCTGCGGATCTCGAAGCCTTGGGTCGGCCTCTTTTGAGGCGAGATTCGCGCGAAGATAGCGCGTGAGCGCATTCTGGGGATCAAGTTCAATGGCCGCGTCCAGTGCGGCGCGCGCTTCCTCCGACTTGTCCTGCGCATAATACAGGACCGCCAGATTCTGCTGCGCCAGCGCGAGTTTGGGATCATTGCGAGCCGCTTCCTGAAGGAGCATTTCCGCATCGCTAAACTGCCCGTGTAGTGTGAGGAAACCTCCTCGGTATGCGGCGGCTTCGGAATCCGAAAGTGGTCGAATACGTACGTCGCTTTCGGGGACCTTGGCGGGAGCGGGAGTATGCATTTCATAAAAGACGTTGCTGTTCGCGTAGGATTGCAGCGCTTTCTGTAATTTCCCTAAGTCACCGAAGGCCTTTGTGGCAGCCTCATCCTGGGTCGCCCCTTTCGACAGCGCGTCCAAATACGCCATTAATTGTTGGCGGTGCGCTCCGTTATCTCCCAGCATCAAATAATGCATCAGGGCCCATGATTCCGCATAAAAAATAGAAACCTTACTGCTTTCGTTGTAGTACGGCGATGCATGATCCACCCGGAACAGCGCGGCAAGGGGAATAAGGGATTGTTCGTGAAGCTGCTCCATTAAACCAGCATTGGACATACCGAGGTAAGCAGTTCTGTCGACGATCTTCGAATTGCCGTAAAAATCCGCCATTCCTTCGGAAATCCAAACGGGCAAAGCGGGGAAATAGGGCATTGTCAGCGAGTGATAATACTCATGGTAGATGGTCTCATACGGATTGTCGCCCAACCCGGTGAGCTGAACCGCAACCTGCAGTTGATACTGGTAGTTGAGGAACATTCCCGCGGGGTGGGCGTGGCCCTTCTTGGCCCAGTATTCCGGAAGAAGCGAACGCAAAGTGTTTTCGTCCTTGGCGGCCAAAATTGTGATCACCGGAGTTGGACGGTCCTTCGCGAAAACGAATGAGTTCTGGAATAGATCCCGAATTTGCTCGAATTGGATGGCCGTATTCCGCGCTTGCTGAGGGCTTGCATTGCTCACGACGATAAAGTTGCTGCTGCGCGCCTCGACCCACTTGTCGTCTTTGGCCCATGCCGATGAAATGCCAAACAATATCGCGGCAGCAAGCGCAGCACGTCGAAGATATGTCATCGGGTGGCTCCTAAAGTGCGGCAAGGATACTAGCCATCTAGTAAATTCTCAACAGGTGATTAACTCCCACGTTCGCGATATTGACTTTAATCTGGGATCAGACACATCGAAATCGGCTGGTCTTCTCTTTCTTACCCCCTCTCTTCAATACAAGTTATGGCTCCCTAAGTCACCATTGGTTATTTACGAAGACTTGATCCGGTTTCACCGCATGCCCTAAGATGCCGTTGCCTTCATTCGGCGGCTGCATTCAGGGGGAGCGATGGGTTTCGACACAATCATTCGCAACGGCACAATCGTCACCGCGACGGATACGTATGCGGCCGACATAGGCATCACGGACGGAAAGATTGCCACCATCGGAAAAACCCTCCCCATCGAGAATGCCGGAAAATTGATTGACGCCGCGGGCTGTATCGTAATCCCTGGCGGCATTGATGTGCACACGCATCTGGACATGCCGTTTGGCGGCACGACCAGCGCCGACGATTTCGAGAGCGGGACGCGCGCCGCGGCTTTCGGCGGCACGACCACGCTGATCGATTTCGCGATTCAATACAAGGGCCAGACACTGCGCCACGCCTTCGACACCTGGATGAAAAAAGCCGAAGGCAGAGCCGTGGCCGATTACGCGTTCCACTGCATCATCACCGAGCTTGGCGACACGCAACTGGAAGAAATGGGCGCGCTCGTCCGCGAAGGCGTTTCTTCCTTCAAACTTTTCATGGCCTATCCCGGCATATTCATGCTGGACGACGCGACAATCTTCAAGGCCATGCTGCAAGCCGCGAAACACGGCGGCATGATCTGCATGCACGCGGAAAACGGCGGCGCAATCGACGTGCTCGTGCAGCGCGCCCTGGCGGAAGGAAAAACCGCGCCGAAATATCACGCGCTCACGCGTCCCACCACCGCCGAAGGCGAAGCCACGTCGCGCGCCATCGCCCTCGCCGAAATGGCCGGCGCGCCCGTTTACATCGTGCATCTTTCCTGCAACGACGCGCTCGAAAAAGTGCGCGAAGCCCGCGATCGCGGGCTGCCAGCCTACGCCGAAACCTGCCCGCAATATCTCCACCTCTCGCTCGAAAATATGGACGTCCCCGGCTTCGAAGGCGCGAAATACGTGTTCACCCCGCCGCTGCGCGAAAAATGGAATCAGGAAAAACTCTGGCAGGGACTCGCGCAAGACACGCTGCAAGTCGTCTCCACCGATCACTGTCCTTTCTGTATGAAGGAACAAAAGGAATTGGGCAAAAACGATTTCACGAAAATTCCGAATGGCGGGCCGGGAGTCGAGCACCGCCTCAGCCTGATTTATTCCGGGGGCGTCCACGGCGGAAAATTTTCCGCCAACCGTTTCGTGCAACTCGTTTCGACGGCTCCCGCAAAACTGTTCGGCTTATACCCGCGCAAAGGCACAATCGCCGTAGGCTCGGACGCCGACATCGTAATTTTCGATCCCAACGCCGAGCAAGTCATCAGCGTAAAAACGCACCACATGCGCGTGGACTATTCCATGTATGAGGGAATGCGTGTCAAGGGCGTAACAAAAACCGTCCTCTCTCGCGGCCGCATCATCATCGACAATGGAAATTTCACCGGCCGCCCCGGCGCCGGCGAATTTCTCCGCCGCCAGACTTACTCCGGCGCCGGGTAGAGCAACTGGGCTCGCCCCTGTTGTGTCGGCTGGCCATTTAATGCAAAGCCCGCCGCGGATCTCTAGAAGTTATAGGGTGCGATGCCAGGAGCAATCCCATTGACTGGGAACCTGATGAATCCCACATTCCGAGAAGCAGGACTTACCAGGACCTGGCCCTCTCAAGGCTGTCTTTGCTGGATGGTAACTTTCCTTGGCACCCGGCAATTTACGACGGCACGCAAGGAAGTCCCCAACTTCTACTCACTGCCCTGTTTCAAATGACAGTGTCATTTGACCCGAATCGTCAATATAAAATCTGTCCAGGGAGTTGAGCCATGTGCGCCACAGTTCTCGCACACTCTCGATGAACCTCCCACATTCCCATGCCCATCATGCCGACCTGGGAGCTTAGCTAGGCCGCAGGGGCCAAGAAGATCTCAAAACGGAGGAATTGACCATGTCGAAGGAGAACTCGTCAGATCAGCAGGCGAACGAAAAGGTGGGTTCGCCCAGCGCCACTACCACTATTGATGGAAGCTATGTCCCCCCACAGCCGCCCGTGTTCGGGGGATCCATCAATCTCAGCGCCAAGGATTCCAAGCCTTGGTGGCCGCCCACTATTGTGCCGCCTAAGGGCGCACCAAATGTGCTCCTGATCATGACAGACGACCAGGGCTATGGCGTAACCGGCACATTCGGTGGTGTCGTCCCGACGCCCTCGATGGACCGGATCGCGAAGATGGGGCTGCGCTACACGCAGTTCCATTCCACGGCTCTTTGTTCGCCCTCGCGAGCTGCGTTGATAACGGGCCGCAACCACCATTCCGTGGGTTCCGGTGTTATCGGTGAACTGTCCACCGGCTTTCCGGGCTATGACTCCGTCATCGGCCCGAACTGTGCCACGATCGGCGAGATTCTGAAGCAGAGTGGCTACGCAACGTCTTGGTTCGGTAAGGAGCACAACACTCCCACGTATCAATACAGCGCGGCGGGGCCCTTTGACCAATGGCCCATTGGGATGGGCTTCGAGTATTTTTACGGATTCATGGGCGGCGAGACCGACCAGTGGACGCCGTACCTGTTTCGCAATACCGAACAAGTTTTCCCCTGGATCGGGAAACCCGGCTACAACCTCACGACTGATTTGGCGGACGAAGCTGTGAAACATATTCGGGAACTCAACGCGTCCGCCCCCGACAAACCCTTTTTCGTCTATTACGTGCCCGGTGGCACTCACTCCCCGCATCAGCCCACCAAGGAGTGGATCGATAAGTTTAAAGGCAAGTTCGATATGGGCTGGAACAAATTGCGCGAACAAATCTTTGCTAATCAAAAGCGTCTCGGCGTGATTCCTGAGAATACACAACTCACTCCGTGGCCGGATGAGCTGCCGAAGTGGGACACGCTTCCCGCAGAGAATAAAAAGCTCTTTGCACGCGAAGCGGAGGTGTTCGCTGCGTATGCGGCCTACACCGATTACGAGATCGGGCGGGTTATTCAGGCGGTCGATGATATCGGAAAGCTTGACAACACTTTGATTATTTTCATCAGCGGCGACAATGGCACCAGCGCCGAAGGCACGCTTCTCGGTACGCCAAACCAAATGACCGCCTACAACGCCATTCTGAAAGTCCCCGTCGCTGAGCAGATGAAGGCTTACGACGCCTGGGGTTCCGAGGCGACGTACCCACATATGTCGGTGGCTTGGTCATGGGCGTTTGATACACCGTTCAAATGGACCAAGCAGGTTGCTTCGCACCTCGGCGGCACCCGGCAGGGCATGGTGATTGCGTGGCCCAATCGCATCAAGGATGCCGGTGGAATCCGGACCCAGTTTCACCACTTGATAGATATCGTGCCGACGATTCTGGAGGCCGCAGGCATCCAGGCACCAACTATGGTTAATGGCATTCCGCAGAAGCCAATCGAGGGAGTGAGCATGGGCTACACGTTTGACAAGGCCAATGCCAATGCACCCTCCACACGCACGACGCAGTATTTCGAGATGTTCGGCAACCGTGCCATCTACCACGAAGGATGGATGGCCGCCACGACGCCGCCCACTCCCCCTTGGATGATGGGCACAATCGAGCTGCCCGATGTGGTTGACGGCTACAAATGGGAGCTTTACAACATCAACGACGATTATTCCGAATATAACGACCTTGCGGCAAAGAATCCGGAAAAGCTGCGCAGTTTGCAGGAATTGTTCCTGGTGGAGGCGACAAAATACAACGTGTTTCCATTAGACAATTCAGTCCTGACGCGCCTCATTACGCCGCGACCGAGCGCGACTGCCGGGAGAACTGAGTTCACTTACTCCGGTGAGATGTCCGGTTTGCCAGTAGGTAATGCTCCCAGTATTCTGAACAAGTCCTACACTATTACCGCCGACGTGGAAATCCCACAAAATGGGGCCGAGGGAATGATTGTCACCATGGGTGGCCGTTTCGGCGGCTACGGCCTATATGTGCTGAAGGGAAAACCAATTTTCACCTACAACCTGGTCGGTTTGGAGCGGTTCCGTTGGGAAGGCCAGCAGCCGCTCGTACCTGGCAAACATACCATCGTATATGACTTTAAGTACGACGGACCCGGCTTCGGTAAGGGAGGAAGCGGTGTTCTCGCGGTCGATGGGCGACAAGTGGACAGCAAGACCATTCCGCACACCATTCCGTTCCTCATGACGATTGACGAGACATTTGACGTTGGCGTCGACACCCGAACCTCTGTGGACGATAGAGACTACCAGGTGCCGTTCAGATTCAACGGCAAAATTAATAAACTGACTTGCAATCTCGGGGATACGCAGCTCTCCGAAGTTGAGAAAAAGACTGCTGCGAAAGCTGTAGCTGCAGCTAGCGACTAAGCGGGCAATCCTGGGGGGCCGGAAGTGATATTGGTTCCGGCTCTTCAGTTTCCCAAATGGCACTTCTGCCTGGACCCAATTCACTAGGTGTGTTCCATTAACGCTCAACCTTTGGCGCGAGCCAGCTCCTGATAAACGCATTATCGGAATGTGGGCCACTACGAGCCGACGAAACCGCGCGAAATTCCTTACTGGCGAAAGACTCCGTAGACCCAGGGAATTCCGACGGCGCCCTTTTGCGCTTGCACGATAATGTCGTCGCCCTTTTGGAAGCGATCGAAATCATTCTGATCGACGGCGATATGTTCAAACGGGCGCCCGTATCGCCAGGAAGTCACGATGAGGCGGCGGCTGCGCGGGAACGCGCCGGTGGCGACTTTTCCGACAACAGTTGCGGGAACGCGAACGGGGCGCGAGTTGTCCAGCTTGCCGTTCAGAAAAAGAAGGCCCGCGAAAATCCACGGCACGGGAATCATGCCGAAATAGATTCGCTTCAGGGCCTCGATTTCCTGATGTTTTCTGGCGCGGTAGTCGATCCAATAGCCGAGCGCGAGGGAAAGAAAAAACACGACGCCGCCAAAAATCTGGATGGAATCGAGTTCGAGCGCCGGAAAAATCTGGCTGGCGGCCACAAACACGATGATGCCCACCAGAAAAAAGGCTGTCCGCTTCACGATCCGCCGCCGCACCACGAGCTCGGCCGCAGCCGAAGTCAGCCCGCACGCCGGGCACTGATCGGCAATGCGATCGGAGCCGCAATCGAGGCACCGCGTCATGCCGGAGACGAACTCAGGAGGAGCGATTCCAGCTGCGCCTTGCCGCTTTCTTCCGCCACTTCAAAAATGACGGCGATCCCCGTCCCCGCCTCAACTCTGGCGACAGTACAATCCAGCAAAAGCACTGGATTCACCATCAGCCTGGCATGGAATCTCGCTCCGACCCAAAGTGGCGGCGACAATTCCACAAAAAGACCTCGCGGCCCGATGTCCCGGACATCTCCGATCAAAATGGCGGACCCCCATTCCATTTCCAGCTTGCTGCTGAATTTCTTGCGCTGAAAATGGCGCCGCTCGGTTTTCGTGTTTACATCTTCCAATGGCCGCGTGTTCATCTCCCGCCCCTACGCAGGATGCTATGTGCCGAGCGGCATAGTGTCAAGTTCACGTTGACGCGCAACAGCGCAAAGAATGCGGAAAAGATTAGACTGTAATTTTTTGGAGTTTAATCCGCACAGAAAATTGCACGATGCCATTTGATCAAATCGTCCGATTTGCTAAACACGATCGAAGCTTCACGATTGAAGAATCACCAGTCACCAGCCACCAATCACTAGTCACCAGTCACTCCCCCCTACACCCTCCGAATCACCGCGCCCACTCCCGCAAGTTTTTCCTCGATGCGCTCATAGCCGCGGTCGATGTGATACACGCGGTCGATGACGGTTTCGCCTCGCGCGACAAGCGCGGCCAGCACGAGCGACGCGCTGGCACGCAAATCCGACGCAATCACTTCGCTGCCGGAAAGCGTCGCGGGGCCGTGAACCACGGCGCGGCGCCCTTCGACCGAAATATTCGCGCCCATGCGAATCATTTCGCTCGCGTGCAGGAAGCGGTTCTCGAAAATCGTTTCCGTAATCACCGATGTTCCTTCGGCCTGCGTCGCCAGCGCCATGAACTGCGCCTGCATGTCCGTGGCGAAGCCGGGATATTCCTCGGTGATCACATCGGAAGCGACAAGTTTTTTCGCCCCGCGAACCCGCAGTTTCCCCGGACCGGTTTCACGAATATCCACGCCAGTTTCGCGCAGCTTGGCGATAACGGAAGTGAGGTGTTCCGGCGCGCAGCCCGTAAGTTCGAGATCGCCCTTGGTGATGGCCCCGGCCACGAGAAAAGTTCCAGCCTCGATGCGGTCCGGGATGATGGTGTGCTTCGCTCCGTGCAGCTTTTCTTTTCCGTGCACGCGAATCGTCGATGTTCCCGCGCCTTCGATGTCCGCTCCCATTTTAATCAGCAACTCCGCGAGGTCTGTAATTTCCGGTTCGCGCGCCGCATTCTCGATTAGCGTTTCGCCTTTGGCGAGCACCGCCGCCATCAAAATATTTTCCGTGCCGGTGACGGTAATCTTATCGAAGAAAACGCGCCCGCCCGGCAAGCGTCCTCCGCGCGGAGCTCGCGCTTCGACGTAGCCGTGTGACATTCCGATTTCCGCGCCCATCTGCTCCAGCGCTTTCAGATGCAGGTCCACCGGCCGCGCCCCGATCGCGCATCCGCCCGGGAGCGAAACACGCGCGTGCCCGCTACGCGCAACGAGCGGCCCCAGCGTAAGGATCGAAGCCCGCATCGTTTTCACAAGTTCGTAGGGCGCCTCCGCCCCGTTGACTTCTTCCGCCTGAAAGATCATCGCCGTCGGCGGAATCGCAGGCGTTTCCACGATGGCGCCCATATGCGCAAGCAGCCGGCCCATGGTGATGATGTCGCGCACGCGCGGAATGTTTTCAAGTTCCACGCGGTCGCTGGTCAGGAGCGCCGCGGCCATCGCGGGCAGCGCGGCATTTTTCGCCCCGCTGATGCGCACCGAACCTTTGAGCGGCGTTCCGCCTTCAATCAGAAGTTTATCCATGTGCTTTGTCGAAACGCTTTGCGTCTTTTTTAGCTCGGTTAAGTGTGTTGTGGACATGTCCGTGGGTATCGCGCAAGAGGCGTTTGGCCTGCCCTGCGCTTGCTCCTGTCTTTAACATTATGAGTGCTGCGCTCAAATTGTGTCCGGATAGACGCAGGGCGCGTGTCGATTCGGACACGCTGGCCCCGGACGCCTCCATGAGGATCCGCAACCCCCTCGCCTGCAACTTGCGATTCGTGAGCGCCACGCCGATCATCCAGTTGTCGTACACGCGGCCCAGGCGAATCATCGTGGCTGTAGAGAGCATGTTCAGGACCAACTTCTGCGCAGTCCCCGCCTTCATCCGAGTCGAACCCGTGATGACCTCAGGACCAGTCTGTGCAACGATGCTGATTTGCGCTAGACGTGTAATCGGCGTTCGCGGATTCGATGTGAGGCCGATCGTGACCGCGCCTTTTCGTTTTGCGAATTCCAGCGCCCCGAGTACATACGGCGTTCCACCGCTTGCCGCAATTCCGACGACCACATCGTTGGCACGAAAGCCCCGCGCGGCGAGATCCTTGGCCCCTTTCGCACGATTGTCCTCGGCTCCTTCGACGGCATGTGTCAGTGCGCGGCGCCCCCCAGCGATGACCGCCTGGACCATGCGCGGCGGCGTGCCAAATGTGGGCGGAAGTTCCGCGGCGTCCAGCGCCGCAAGCCGCCCACTGGTTCCCGCGCCAACATAAAAGAGCCGTCCCCCTTTCTGCAGTGCGCGCGCAATCGCATCCACAGCCCGCGCAATCGAGGGCAAAGCGGCGGAGACAGCCGCAGCCACGGACGCATCCTCGCGATGAATCGCCCGCAAAATCTCGATCGTGGATTTAGCGTCAATCCCGCGCGTGCGAGGATTCCGCCGTTCAGTAGCGTTCTGGTTTTTCATAATCTCAGTAGCACGGGCTTCAGCCTGTGGGGTTTTAGTATGTACAAGGAACAAAACCCACAGGCTGAAGCCTGCGCCACTAAATTCCCCTACTTAAACTGTCACGATACTTCCAGAATCCGCGCTGTTCCATATTCTTGAAACACGGCTGGGAATCCATTTTCGCATGCGCAAGAGCAGATTTGGTGTGGCGAATCGGCAGCAATCCTTCATTTAGTAAGCGGCGGGAAGGGGCAACTTGGCCTGAGGAAAATTACTTCGCCGCCGGCGCGAGCCCAAGCGACTCCATCACGGCATCGTGCACAGCCGGCCGCACGGCGGCGATCTTGTCGTTTTCACGCGTCGGATAAACGCGATTGGTCAGCAGGATCACAAATAGCCCGCGGTCGGGATCAATCCAGATGGAAGTGCCGGTAAATCCCAAATGCCCAAACGTGCGCGAAGAAAAATATCGGCCGCTGGAGGAATTAGGCGTCGGCGTCATCCACCCAAGCGTGCGAGCGCCGCCCGCGATCGCCTGCGGTGCGGTGAATTGCGCAATCGTGGCGCGATTGAGCAGGCGGTGGTGCCCGTAAATTCCACCGTTCAGAAGCATCTGGCAAAATGCCGCGAGGTCGGAAGCCGTGGTGAACATGCCGGCGTGTCCCGCGACGCCGCCCATGGCGAACGCGTTTTCGTCATGCACGGCGCCTTGCACGAGCGCCTTACGAAAAGTCTCGTCATTTTCCGTTGGAGCGATGCGGCTCAGAACCGCCTTCGGTGGATTGAACATCGTCTCCGCCATGCCCAGCGGCACGAAGATTTCCTCGTGCGCGAGTTGGTCCACTGTTTTGCCCGTGGCGCGTTCCAGAATTTCGCCGAGCAGAATAAAACCGAGGTCAGAGTAAATCGTTTTCGTCCCCGGCGCGTATTCGAGGGGCTCTTTGCAAATTGCGGCGATGAATTCGCGCTTGGAACGAAGCGTAAGAAAATAATCCTTGTGCGCGGGTAGACCCGAAGAGTGCGTCAGTAAATTTCGGACCGTAACCGTTCTGCGCCAGTCCGGATTCGGCCCGTCATTCCATTCAGGAATAAAGCGCGCCACGGGCAAGTCCAGCCCGATGCGGCCCGCTTCCGCTTGCATTGCAACGAGCGTCGTGGTGACAACCGGCTTGGTCAGCGAAGCGGCGTCGTAGATCGTGTCCGCAATAACGGCCGGCGATTTCGCATCATACGTTTGGCGCCCGAATGGATGGACGCTCAGTTCTCCCTGGTAGCCGACAGCCAGCACGCCGCCGGGAAACGCGCGATCGGCAACGGCATGATCGAGCACATCGTACGCGCGCTGCAATTTCGTTTGCGATTGTGCGCCGGCCTCGCGCAATTTCATGGGATTCGCTGCGAGATTGAGTCCCGCGCCGAGCGCGGCGACACCCGGCACATTCACCGGCAAGCGCCCCGCGACAGCCGTCTGCCCAAAGAGAGCGCGGCCCATCGCCCATTGCGCGACATCTACGGTGCTGAAAGCGGCGATCCACGTTTTGGCCGCGGGAAAACGCTCGACAAGATACGGACTGCCGAAGCACGCAACGACTACGGGCTTGCCCGCGGCCAGCAGGCGATCCACGACGGCGGCTTCGTCGTCGGGGAGGCCAATGCTGCCCTTGCGATCGGCAACGCGCACGAAAATCGCGGCAATCGCGACGTCGTACGTATCGGGCGGCGGCAATTTCACCGTGTCGGCGCGCACAAAACGCGTGTCCATGCGCACGGTCGCCAGCGAATCGACGCGCCAGCGAATTTCGCTTTCCAGGTTTCCCGCCGGATACGGATCGTTGTCGCCCGAGGCGGCGACCAGCAGGACCCGCGACGGCTTCGTCGAATCGAGCGGAAGTATGTGCTGATCGTCGCGAAGCAACGTGACGCCGCGATCGGCTATGTCCAGCGCCGCGCGATCAAATTCGGGGCGGTCAAACGTGCCCGCCAACGCATCGAGGTCCACCAGCTTCGATTTGGTCAGTCCGAGTTTTGCTTTGGCGCGAAGAACGCGCGTCACGGCCTCGTCAACGCGCGCCATTGGAATTCGCCCGGACGCCGCCGCTTCATGCACGGCTTGCAAGGCCGCGTCCAGCACGGGCGGAACGAGCAGCACATCGGCGCCTGCGAGAATCGAACGCACCGCCACTTCACCGGGCGGATAGCGCACCGTCACTCCGCCCATGTCCAGCGCATCCGTGACAACCAAGCCGTCAAAACCCATCTTGCCGCGCAGCAAATCCGTAGTGATTTTGGGAGACATCGTCGCGGGCACGTCCGGGTCAGGCTCCAGCGCGGGAACGGCGAGGTGGCCGGTCATGATCGTGCTCACTCCGGCGTCGATGGCGGCGCGAAAGGGAGCGAGTTCCACGCGATCCAGATGAGCGCGATCGCT
>PMOP01000057.1:13462-14913 GCA_003161495.1 Acidobacteriota bacterium
TTGATGATGGGATTATCGGGATTGCTGTTGACATCCGCGTCAGGCGCGAAAATCCACGGAACGCCAACGGCTCTGCCCTCGAGCGCCGTAATTTTCCCCATCGTGTAGGCATCTTCGGGGCGGCCCGTGGCGGCGACGGCCATGGCGTGAGGGAAAGAAGAGCCTTCTTCCACGCGCATGGAGGTGCCCCGCTCAAAATCCGCGGCGACAAGCAGAGGAACTTTAGCGTGGCGCTGCAGCGTGTTCACGAGCACCGCGGTCGGATACACCTGGCTGCGCACGATGCCGGTCGGCGAGCCCTGCGTTTGTATCGCGAACGAGCCGATATGCTTTTCCTCGACATCGCGCAGAAGATCCTTGTAGTCTTGGCTTTCGGTGGAAAGGAACGAGCCGTAGGCCCACACCGCGAAAAGTTGCCCGATTTTTTCATCGAGCGACATGGATTTGAGCGTTTGCGCGACCCAGCGTTCGCTCTCGGGAGAAAGTTCCGCCGTTTTCGGCGCGACAGGCGCGCGCGGAGATTTTTGTGTGCGGCCCGTGGTAGCCATCAGGAGAATAGCGAGCGGAAGGAGCCAGCGATTTACTATTCGCATCGCGCCGATTCCAGTGTGATCGCCCGCATGCCGCAATCATATATAGCACCCGAGCGGAGACGTTACAATTGAGATTGGAACCACAGATGCACACAGATAAACACGGATAAAACCGGGGGAATGACAAATTCCTGCAAGAATATTTAACTTGCGATGACCCACACGGTAGAGCGTATGCACAAATCCGAAATATCAATCGTTCAATTGTTTTTACCTCTTCGGTTTTTCTTATCAGTGTTTATCTGTGTTCATCTGTGGTTCCAAATTCCTGCGTCCGGTGCGCAGACGCTCACCGGGATTGATGTGCTGGAAGCGCAGAAATTCGCTCCCCTTGCCGGCAAACGCGTGGGGCTCATCACGAATCAGACAGGGATCGACCGCCATCGGCACAGCACGATTGATCTGCTGGCGCATGCGCCCGGCGTAAAGCTTGTAGCTTTGTTCAGCCCCGAGCACGGCATCCGCGGCAATTTCGACGCGCGAGTTTCTTCCACGACGGATGAAGCGACAGGCCTCCCGGTTTACAGCCTCTACGGGGAAACCGAGCGCCCGACGGACGCCATGCTCGCCGGCGTCGATGTTCTCGTCTTCGATATTCAGGATGCCGGCGTGCGCTTCTATACCTACATCACTACCATGGGATATGCGATGGAAGCAGCCGCCGCGCATCACATCGCGTTTTACGTTCTTGACCGCCCCGATCCTCTCGGAGGCGAAAGCATCGAAGGTCCCATGCTCGATCGCGACCGCACGAATTTTGTGGGCTATTTTCCGATGCCCGTTCGCACGGCGATGACGCTCGGCGAAATGGCGCAGATGTTCAACGCGGAAAATAAAATTGGTTGCGACCTCCACATT
>PMOP01000090.1:0-914 GCA_003161495.1 Acidobacteriota bacterium
GCTTCCAGATTGTCGCGCATCTTCTTGCGCAACTCTTCCAGCGTCGTCGCGTCGCTCACGTCCTTCGCGAATTCATCCGTCAGCTCGGGCCGCTTCTTTTCTTTGATGCCCAGAACCTCGACGGCGTAGGTATAGGTTTTGCCCTGCAGCTTGGGATCGGGATAGTCGGAAGGATAGGTCACGTCAAAGTTTTTGTGATCGCCGGTGCTTGCGCCGCGCAGATTCAGGTTGAACGGCCCCATGGTTTCTTCGCCGCCCACATGGCACAGGACGCTGTCCGCTTCGAGCGGTTCGCCCCCACCCGCGGGAATTCCTTTCAACTTGAGCTGCGCGTAATCGCCGTCAGCGATGGGCCGGCCCTCCACGGGAACGAAAGTGGCGGCGCGGTCGCGAAGTTCCTCAAGCCCTTTATCGACATCCGAATCTTCAATTTTCACGTCGTCGACTTCGACTTCCAGGTCCTTATATTGTCCCAGGTC
Source organism: Acidobacteriota bacterium (assembly GCA_003161495.1). Classification (GTDB taxonomy): domain Bacteria; phylum Acidobacteriota; class Terriglobia; order Acidiferrales; family UBA7541; genus Palsa-360. The sequence goes on from PMOP01000090.1 coordinate 480, forward strand.
GAATTCGGGCAGAACCTCGAACGTCGCGCGAAATTTCACCGGCCCGGTTTCCGTGAAGTCGACCTTATCGACTTGCGGCTGCGTCACCGGAACCAGCTTGCTTTCCGTGACCGCACGCTCGATCTGTTCGGGCACGAGGGATTGCAGCACTTCACTCTTGATGTCGTCGGCAAAACGGCGCCGGATCAGTGTGACCGGCGCTTTTCCCGGGCGAAATCCCGGGACGCGCGCCACGCGCGCAAACTCTTTGGCCACGCGTTCCACTGCTTTTTGCACAGTTTCGGCGGGAATTTCAAGTTCCAGTTCGCGCCGGCAAGTTGCTTCAGTCATAGTCACGCCTTCGGATTCACAAATCGTATTTTCAGATGATCGAAATGAGTCAGGAGCCACCCAAGGTTCATACTTCTACTCTTTGCCGCTTCTCGGTCCGGAAAA
>PMOP01000090.1:942-1772 GCA_003161495.1 Acidobacteriota bacterium
TTTGAGAATTTCGCAATAAAAAAGTGATGGTGCGGAAGAAGGGACTCGAACCCCTACGGCCTTTCGGCCACCAGCTCCTAAGGCTGGCGCGTCTGCCAATTCCGCCACTTCCGCATTGCCAGACAGTATAACCGAGGATTGACGACGTTTCCCGGTTCAAGTAGCACAGGCACTCTTGCCTGTGCGGTTTTGAAGTTTGTAAATCGCGGTATCGATGCGCGAAGGTTGAGAAAAGCGCACAGGCAAGAGTGCCTGTGCTACAGGCCGCTTCACGCTTCGAAATTCGGACCCGGTTCCGGGAGTTTGTCGCCATCTCTCGCGAGCCACACGTAAAGCGTGGGCAAAATAAAAATGCTCATCGCCAGGTTGACCATCAACCCGCCCACGATAACAATCGCGAAAGGCCGCTGAGAATCCGAGCCAATCGCGTGAGATAGCGCGGCGGGCAGCAGGCCCAGCGTCGCTACCAGCATCGTCATCATGATAGGCCGCAGCCGCAGGACTGCTCCATCAATCGCGGATTCCTCGATCGTGCCGCCGCGGGCGCGAAGCTGATTGATGTACTCAAGCATGATCACGCCCGTCTGGACCGACACGCCGAAGAGCGCGAGGAAACCAACGCCGGAGGAGACGCTGAAGTGAGTTCCGGTGACAAGCAGGGCCAGCATTCCGCCAAAGCTGGCCATGGCCACCGTGGCCAGAATCAGCGCGGCCCACTTCGGAGAGCGGAACATCGAATAGATAATCATGAAGATCACCAGGATGGTCAGCGGCACGATGACCAGCAGGCGCGCCTGGGCCCGTTTCTGGCTTTCGTATTCGCCTTCCCA
>PMOP01000090.1:1797-13916 GCA_003161495.1 Acidobacteriota bacterium
TCGTTTTCTTCGCGGTAGATTTCCGAGCCGCCGTCCTGCTCCTTGATCGTGCAGAGCTGCGCGAGCGAAACTCTCTCGCCCGAAGGCGACAGCAGCCGAATATCTTCCAATGCTTCCTTCGTCGTGCGGTATTGCGGGAGGTAACGCAACACCAGGTCGTAGCGCTGCTCGCCTTGCAACACCTGCGTCAGAGCCGATCCTCCCACCGCCGTCTGAATGGCATCCTGAATATCCGCGACGTTAATTTGATAGCGCGCGGCTTCTTCGCGGTTCACCTCGAAATTTATGTTGGGCTGGCCGAGGGCGCGAAAGACTCCGAGGTCCTCGATTCCCCGGACCTGCTGCATCGTGCCGACAATCTGGTCGGCTTTTTCCTCGAGAACTTTCAGATCGTCGCCATAGATCTTGGTGGCCAGCTCGCCCTTCACGCCGCTTACCGCTTCTTCCATGTTGTCTTCAATGGGCTGGGAAAAACCCCACGTTACGCCGGGAATCTTGTCCAATTCGCGATTCATCGCCGCGATCAATCGGTCCTTATCTTGATGGAAAACGGGCCGCCACTCTTCTTTGGGTTTCAATCCCACGAAATATTCCGTGTTGAAAAACCCGGTTGCATCCGTGCCGTCATCGGGCCGCCCTACCTGGCTTGTGCATTCGGGCACTTCCGGGAAGGAACAGAGCAGCGTGCGGGCCTCGCTTGCGATGCGGATCGATTCACTCGGTCCCACGCTGGAGGCAAGCGTTCCGCGCACCCAGATCGCGCCTTCATCCAGGTGAGGCAGGAACTCCGAACCAACCACACCGCTGTAGGCAAGAAAAATCGCCGCGCATAATCCTGCCGCGCCGATTCCGACAGTCAACACGCGATGTTCAATCGCATACCGAACGGCCTTGCGATAGTGGTCGATCAAAAATGTCATCGCCGGATTGCGCCACTCTCTAACCCCGCTGCGAAAAAACAGCGTGGAAAGCACCGGTGCGATGAGCATCGAAAAAATCAGCGCACCGAGGAGTGCGAATGCCACCGTCCAGGCCATCGGTCGGAACAGCCGTCCCTCAACTCGTTGCAGCGTAAAAATGGGCAAATACGCGGTGATGATGATGGCGATGGCGTAAAAAACCGGCCTTTGCACTTCGTGCGCCGCTTCGCGCACCACCTCCATCGGTTCTCTGGAGGAATTATTCTGATGGGTCATATGCCGGACGATGTTCTCAATCATGACCACTGCGCCGTCCACGACCATTCCAAAATCCAGCGCGCCGAGAGAAAGCAGATTCGCGGGAATGCCTTTCAGGTTCAGGCACGTTGCGGCGAACAAAAGCGCAAATGGAATGGTAAGAGCGACGATGATTGCAGCGCGCACATTGCCAACAAATAGAAAGAGAACGATTACGACCAGAAGGATGCCTTCCGTAAGATTGTGCAGGACGGTATGCGTCGTGAAATGCACCAAATCGCTGCGATCGATGAACGGGACGACTTTCACGCCCGGAGGCAATATGCGATCGTTCAACTCCTTCACCTTGGCATGAATTCCCGCAAGCGCATCATCGGCATTCGCGCCTTTGCGCAAAAGCACGATCCCCGAAACCACATCGCCGTTGTCGATGATTTTCCCATCCTCGCGATGGACCGCGCGCGCGAACTGGCCGAGGCGTATTTTCGGCCCCTGCGCCACGACGGCAATATCCTTTACACGCAGCGGATTCCCATTTTTTGCTGTGAGCACCGTGTTTTCGATATCGCGGACATTTTTGACCAGCCCAACTTCGCGAATATTAATTTGCTGCTGCCCGGATTCGATGAAGCTCCCGCCGGCATTGATATTGTTGTTCGAGAGCTGTTGCTCCACTTGAGCAATGCTAAGCCCGTAGGAAATTAATTTCGTGGGATCGAGGCGAACCTGGTACTCGCGCGTCGGCCCGCCAAAGCTCGCCACATCTACTACATCGGGAACCGATTTGAAGTTTTTCTCCACCGTCCAATCCTCAATCGATTTCAAATCCATCACGTCATAGCGCGGGTTCGTGCTTTTCAGCGTAAAAAAGTAGATCTGCCCGACCGGGCTCCAATCCGTCCCCATCTGCGGAGAGACTCCAGCCGGCAAGGTGACTTGCGACATTCGCTCGAGAACCCTTTCCCGGTTCCAGGCGTTTTCTTCCTGATCGTCGAAAATCAGTTTCAGGTCCGATAGCCCGAACAGTGAAAATGAGCGCAAGTGGGCCACGTGCGGAATTCCGTTCATTGCGATTTCGAGGGGAATCGTGACTTGCTGCTCGATTTGTTCCGCGGAGATGCCCGGCCACTGCGTGATGATTTCCACATAGTTGTCCGCCACGTCCGGATAGGCTTCGATGGGAAGCTGGTGAAACGAAATCGCGCCCCAGCCAAAAAGCAGCAAAGCCGCGGCCAGGACCATAAAACGGTTCTCAAGCGCGAAATCGACGAGTTTGCGAATCATTTTACTGATCCACCGTGTTCTGGAAAGTGAGCGCGTTGCGAACCACTTGCGCTCCCGGCGAGATCCCGGAAACAACTTCCTGCAAATCTCCAGGCAGCGAAGCGCCGGCCACGACTTCCTTGCGCTGGAATTTTTTGTCCGGATTGATTGCAAAAACCCAGTCTGTGTCGTGGAGATGCAGGATCGCTGTCGCTGGAACGACTGTGTGCGTGACCTGCTTTTGCCCGCGGAATGTGGCCGTCACGAACATGCCCACACGCATGATCCCCGGATTGCGCACTTCCATGCGCACTTTGGCCGTCCGAAGATTCGGATCGAGGATCGCGCCAATGTTGTTGATCGTTCCTTTAAAGGGCCGGTCAGGATAGGCGTTCAAGCGTATTTCAGCGGCGTCCCCTACGCGCACGCTGGCAAGTTGGTCTTCGTGAACGTCGCAGACAACCCAGACCGTCGATAAGTCCGAAATCGTGAAAGGGTTTGGTCCGTATGCCTGCAATGACGCGCCGTCCGTAATTTGTTGATCCGTTATCACGCCGGATATCGGGGCGTGAATTTCTACAACGCTGTTCGGTTTGTCGGGATCAGTGCCAAGGAGCCGGAGATGTTCCGCGGCGGTCTCCACATCGACCTTGGCTTTTTCTTCGGCATCGTGGGCAACTTGAAGGTCGTTCAAGGATATGGCGCCGTGAGTCTTAAGGTCGTTCGCGCGCTCGAATTGCGTGCGCGCAAGCTCCTCGTCGGCAACCGCCTTGTGGTAATCCGAATACGCCCCCGAAACGTCGGCGCTGCGAACACTCAACAGCAACTGGCCCTTCTGCACCGCATCGCCCAGACGCGCTCGTATCTCTATGACCCGCCCCGACGCGAGTGAGACTACCGGCACATTCCGGGAAATGTCAGGGGTCACAACCCCGGTCACAACCATCTCCGGCCTGGATTCCCGAGCCACCGCCGTCACCAGCGGAATCTGCTCCGGATGATCGACCTGAACTACGCTTCCATCCTGCTCATGCTCCACTTGCGCAGCAGGAGGCGCCTCCGCTTTCGGATTGGCATTTCCCTGGCCGCAGCCCATTACAGCGCCCGATAGCGCGACAAGAGCTGCGAGCCAGTTCCAAAATGGGAATTTCCTCATTTCTGCCCCTCCATTCAGGCAGTTGCATGCCATGCTTTGATGAACTCAGCACATCGAAAAGGTTCAAGCCGCGATTTCGAACGCGCGACCTGTAAAAACCATTTGTGTGAGTAATGGAAATGACGCCCAACCCGGCAAACACCCCGAGCGAGTTGGCGAAATGGACTTACGCTTTAAAGTTTAAAGAAGGATGGGGGAGACCGGCCGCGAGAAGATCCAGCTAAATCGCTTGTATTGTGTGACTTAGACCTAACAGGAATTTCGGAGGCTATAAAATCGACTGCCGCGAAGGACCTCGAGATCATTCCCAGCGCCAAATGCGAACCCGAACTTAACGTTGCAGCTCGCACCAAGGGAGCGCTGGCTGCGATCAGGCAGGCATTTCGCTTCCCCGAGGACGCATCCACGGCCACAGTCTCAGGGTGCAGGTCGTCGGTAAGTGAAATGACCGGGAATAGAAGCGCCAGGATACAGACCATGGCAGCTGCTTCCATTCTCGTGCTGTGCGTCGGATTTCGCCGTGACGCGGCCCAGCGGTATCGCCACAGCCAGATTGCGGCCACGGTGACTGCCAACCAGACCAGATTAAGGATCGTCTCCATTGATTCGTTCCGATGCGCTTCGCGGCAAGGCTGGTGCTACTGGCCCAGCCGACGAAGTAAATCCTCACACAACCGGCGTAGTTTACAACGGGTTGCAATCCATCGGCAAACTTTCCCTTTTTGGCTCTCTCATGAATTGATCCGGCGCCGCTTAATCGGAAAATGCAGCGGTGGTAGTCCCGCGCCAGTTGGACCCTTTGCCTTTTCGTCTTGACATTCTTGCCAGTCCCGTCCATCTTTTAGGGCTTTCCGTTTGGTTTAACGCTTAGCATTGGGGCGGAGCGAGGGTGGAGAATGGCGGACCCGGTCAAAGTTCGATTGTGCTTTCACGACCGATGCTTCGATGGAGCTGCGTCGTCGGCGGTCTTCTACCGCTTTTTTCGGGAGCGCATCCACCCGGGCGCCGAGTTTCATTTCTCGGGCATGACGCACCAGGCGCGGCACCCTTTTCCGGAATCCTTGTTTGACGGCGATGAAAACGCCATCGTCGATTTCAAATATTCCAGCTCGCCGCGCGTCACCTGGTGGTTTGACCATCACCAGAGCGCGTTCCTCACTCCCGCCGACGCCGAAAATTTTCGCCAGGATCGCGGCGGCCACAAATTCTACAATCCCGATTACAAATCCTGCACCAAGCTGCTGGCCGATGTGACCAGCACGCAGTTCGGCTTCGACGCCAAGCCGCTCGCCGAGCTGATCCACTGGGGCGACATCATCGACGGCGCCCAGTATCCAACGCCCGAATCCGCGGTTGCTATGGCGGAGCCCGCGACGCAACTGGCCCTCGTGATCGAAGCCGCGCCGGAAGAAGGACTTCCCGCCAAAATTATTCCAGACCTGTCCGTGCTTTCGCTCGCGGAAATGATAAAGTTGCCGATCGTTGCAAAGCATCTCGGCCCGCTGCTCGAAAAGCATCACCAATCAATCGAATTGCTGCGGCAGCGCATCGACGTTCGCGGCGGCGTAATTTATTTCGATATTACGGATCTCGATATGGACGGCTACAATAAATTTATTCCCTACATGCTGTATCCGGCCGCGCGCTACACGGTGAGCGTGCTCGCTTCGCCGGCGCGCGCGAAAATTTCCATCGGCTCAAATCCCTGGAATCCCGATGCCGCGGAAGATAACCTGGCCAGCCTCGCGGAAAAATATGGGGGCGGGGGCCATCCGCGCGTCGCCGCGATCTCCCTGGACCCCAACGACGTCCAGCGCGCCAAGCAAGTCGCCCAGGAAATTGCGGAAAAATTGCGGGATTAAACGCAAATCGCGTGAGTCGTATGCATCGCGGGCCGTCTGAAAAATTGTTCAGTCGTGGTAAGATAAAAAGTTCGTGGACCGGTAGCTCAATGGTAGAGCAGCTGACTCTTAATCAGCGGGTTGTAGGTTCGAGTCCTACCCGGTTCACCAAATCATCAATAAAAATGCGGGGTTTAGACAGGTAGCTTTTTCCAAGCGGGGAAGCGGTGTGCCCGTGTCAACACCTTGTCAACACTTTGAAAAAATCGGGAGTGGGCGGGCAGGGTAGGTACGAAGTCACTAGGACACGCCGGATCGCGCGCCAGAACGCCCGCTAGCCCGTTTGTCGCGCCGCCAGAGCGAGGGCGCAGAGCGAGGGCGCAGAGAAACTTCGCGGTGCTCGAACAAAACCGCGCGGCTCGAATGACTCGCGCGCAAAGATTGCTTTCCCAGAGAAGCAATCCGTGCACATCGGTGTGCTATCTACCGCGCGCTTCGCTGGAACCTTCCGGCCGGTTCGCTCGAAGTGCGGGATGCAGAAATTTGTCATAGGCTTTGAATCGAAAGCAGGGCCGGGCAAGCCCGATGCAAGAACTTGCCCGGCCCGATGGCGTCCGAGTTCCGGCGGACGCCAAACTCGTTTGCGTTACGCGATGTCGGGAACGCCAGTCAAGCCGGTTTCCGGGTCTATCATTTCCTTTCCAGCAAGTGCGTTTCTCAATTGCGATTCGGCCTCGGACAATTTCCGCAATTCTTTTTTTGCCGCGTTCAAATTTGCGATGGCGACGTTCAGCGCATCCAAGGCTTTAGTTTCCTCGCCCTGCGACTCGGTCAGCGCCGCCGCCGCGAGCGCAACGCGCCGATCAGAGGCTTTGATCTCCGCATCGCTTGCAAATCGGTTTAGACTCTTCCTATCGGCCCGCGTGCCTTTCGCATTCGCCGTGCATTGTCCGCGATGCTGAATGCAACGATTCATTTCGGATTCCGCTTTGCCAAACACGATTTCAAGCTCCGCACAAACCGCTTGTTGCTTCCGGCCCGCTTCGCGCACGGTCTTGTGTTTTTCGGTCAGTTTCTCGTTCCGCGCTTCTAGCACTTGAGCGAAGAAAAAAGTGTGGCGTTGATTGAGCGCGCCTTGTTCGTCGATAAGTTCGCTACGAAGCTCGCGCAATTCCGCAGTGAGAGCGGAAGGCTTCACGGCGAAAATGTGGTGCGCCGGACTATGTGAATTCAGTTGGGAGCTTGACCATGTACGCCAATGACGGCGGCATTCCATCATTGCCGTGATTAACATAGTCCGCAGAGACTTCTCCGGGCGGCAACCAGCCGCAAGGAGAAGCGCCATGCACGAGCCTGCAGTCGCAAGCTGTTCTGTTTCGGAGTTCTGTTCAGAATACGACAATTATCTTGGTCGTCTTCGCGGATTGTCAGCTTCAACGCGGAAGCTGCATCGGCACGTGGTTCGTAGGTTCCTCACCCATCAGTTTCCAGACGAGCGTATCGACTGGAGCCAACTTCGTTTCAACCACGTTGCGGATTTTTTGAGGGCGGAGTTCGCACGGTTAACGAGCCGCGATACCCAGAGAGCCTGGTTGATGATTCTGCGCAGCGTTCTGCGGTATCTGGCCGGGGCCGGTCGAATTCCACAAGGCTGGGACTGTGCCCTGCCAAAAATCACGAGTTACAACCAGGCCCGCTTGCCGAAGAACCTCTCCAAGGATCAAGTTCGTGCACTGTTTTCCGCTTGCCGAGGAAAGAAGCGACGCCATGCTCGCTACCGAGCCTTGCTGCTTTTGTTCTTGCGGCTCGGGCTTCGAGTACAGGAAGTCGCGAACCTGACCCCAGGCGAAATCGATTGGAAGAACGGTTTTCTCCGGGTGCGATGTAGCAAAACCTATAACGATCGCGTCTTGCCGTTCCCTCAGGACGTGGGCGACGCACTTGTCGCTCACCTGCGTAATTGCCGCGAGCATCCCACCAGAGTTTTTGAGCCATTGCGGCCTCCGTGCACGGCGCAACGCTGCTACGTTCACGTGCTCAACTCTATCCGCTACCTTTTCCGGCTCGCAGGGATCACTGACCGGGGGTCGCATTCACTCCGACACACCGCTGCCACTGAAATGGTGAATTCAGGCGCATCCTTCAAGGATGTGGCCGACGTGCTCGGGCATAAGTCCATCGCGACCACGCTCATTTACGCAAAGCTGGACATGAAGTCACTCAGGGAAGTTGCGCTGCCTTGGCCCGGAGGTGCGCGATGACCCCTGCGAAGCTGTCTGCTTATTTAGATCAGTTCCTCTCGACACGTCGCACGATGGCAGAAGCCGATCCCCATTTCGATGCCTTCCACCGCAGGCTTCTGCGCCACAAGGAGAAACTTCTCAGAAATTTCCTGGCATTTTGGAAAAAGCAAGGCTGTCCCTGGCCGATTCGTTCACAGATTGTCTTTGACTGGATCACTGTCAGCGGTCACCCAGAGCATCCATACCGCGACCAGCATCATTTCTATACGCTACGTGCGTTTCTACAACAGCTGCGTACTTTCGAACCCGAAACAGAGGTGCCGGAAAGCCCATTACATTTTCGGCGTCCCCGGAGGCGACCCTACATATTCTCTGAGTGCGAACTCGTCCGTTTGATGAGGGCGACCAAGCGTCTCCGCCTATTTGATCAGTTTCGCGTTGCGACCATACGTACGTTGATCGGACTATTGGCCAGCGCCGGTCTGCGCATCGGGGAAGCACTCCGGTTGAAACTCGAAGATTTGAGGCTCGCAGCCAACCCGCCCTATCTGGTAATCCGCGATACGAAGTTTGGGAAATCGCGGAACGTCGTTCTGCACCCCACTGTAAGAGACCATCTGCGCAAGTACATGTCCGAGAGGGCAAGAATATTAGGCGCAAGACGCGTGGACGTGTTTCTTACCAATCGCATGGGAAAGCGATTGAACTACAGTTCGCAGCACTTGATGTTTGGCCGGTTGCTGCGACGAGCGGGGATCCGAGCCATATCCGGTCAACGAAGACCGTGCCTTCATTCCTTCCGCCATACCTTTGCGGTGCGAAGGCTCACGCAGTGGCATCGGGACAGAAAGAATGTCCAGGAACTGCTGCCGCATCTCTCCGTGTACCTCGGCCATATCGGCCCTGCCAGCACCTATTGGTATCTCACCGCCACACCGGAACTTCTCCAAACAGCCGCGCGATCATTCGAGCGCCAGCAAAACCAAGGAGGTCGAAGCAAATGACAGCAACGGCTTCTCTCGGACCGCTTCTGCAGATTTTCTTCACCGAGTATCTCATAGCGCAAAGACGGCTCAGCCCGCAGACGATCGCGAGCTATCGCGACACATTTCGCCTGTTGCTGCAATTCATCCATCGCAAGACTGGCGTCGAACCAGCTTCACTCTCGATTGCCGACCTGAGTGCCGACAGAATTCTCCTGTTTCTCGATAGCCTGGAGAATGAACGAAAGAATTCAGTCGCCTCGCGCAATCTCCGCCTCACCGCCATCCACTCGTTCTTCCGTATGGTCGCTCTGCGCGACCCTGCGAGTGTCGGAATTGCCACACGCGTGCTAGCTATTCCGTTGAAGCGCACGGACACCAGAGTGCGACCATACGTAACGCGTGAAGAGATGGATGCCATCCTTGCTGTCCTGGACCGAACTACTTGGTGTGGCCGGCGGGACCACACTCTGCTTCTGACCATGTACAACACCGGCGCTCGTGTATCAGAAATGTCCTCACTGAAGCAGGATCAAATCAGTTTCGCGGTGAAGAGCTACGTGCACTTGCGTGGAAAGGGCCGGAAGGAGCGCACTGTTCCGCTCTGGTCTAGGACTGCCCGCACGATCAGGGAGTGGCTGCGGGAAATTGGAAGGAGTGATAATGCCATGGTGTTCCCCAACGTCCGGGGCGAACCACTTTCGCGGTTTGCCATCCACCTCTTGCTTCGCAAAGCAGTACAGCGAGCAGCCTGCCGTTGTCCAAGCCTCAAGCGAAAACGGGTCTCTCCCCATGTGATTCGCCACGGCACCGCGATGGCTTTGCTTCAAAGCGGGGTCGATATCGCCGTGATTGCGCTCTGGCTGGGTCACGAAAGCATCGAGACCACCAACGCCTACGTGCATGCGAACCTCGTCATGAAGGAAAGGGCGTTAGCAAAGGTCTTACCGCTGGGCACGCCATTCCGCCGCTTCCGGGCGAACGATACTTTGCTCGCCTTCTTGGAGTCGCTATGAGCCGAGGCTGCAGGGGCGCGTTTAAGATGCGCCCCCATTTTTCTAACCCCGAACCAACTGACTAGGTCGTCCAGTGATGAGCCGGCTGTGGCATTGTGACTGCTATGTACCGATAGCAGTCCACCATTCCCAACCCGTCAGCAGTGCTTGGCGTCACTTTCGTCACTACCCTTTCCGGCTGTGCGCGGTGTCTAATTAAGGTATGAGGCGCTCTGTCTGGCTTGGACTGGGGGCTGTTGCTCTGACTTCAGTTGTCATCGTATTCGCCGCATCGGTCTATTTTCACATTGAGCCTCTCCCGAGCGCAGACCAGACCCGGGAAGCAGAGCGGCATCGCCACGCAGAACGGCTTCGCGACATTCCATCCCTCAAGAATCTGCCCGCAATCGAGCCGATGAAAATTGAACAAGCCCTCATCTTGGAGCAAATCGGTGGACTTGTTCCGGGGAAGCCGGAAGGATCGAAGCCGTGGCGTCCGCCGGACGAGGCATCTCATTTTGTGCCGGAAATGGATTTTCGAGTTGAGTACGTTGCCGAGAAGGATGACAACACTCCCGCCGTTATTGTCCAGGTTCAGCAGTTTCCGAACGACGCTTGGCCTTTGTACTTTGCCAAATGGTCACCCAACCCTGGCTTTCTCCGAGAAGAGAACCCTGATCTAGTTCTAACCCGTGTGAGGAAATTCAAGAACCGAGTTGTGATGGATCGGCAGTTTCGATTCCCAGATGAGACGGGCAAGTTGTGGTTCTTCTGGCCCAGCGGAAACAATTTGGTCAATATCACTTATGCGTCGAAGGCAGTCGAGGAAGAGTTTCTTCGTCGATATCTTGAGAAATACCCCAGCTCATTGTAACGGTCGGCAAGTCACCTTCGGTTCGCGTTCAGCCCCATGCACAATTTTCAAGCGTTTCTGTCGCAAACGAGCGACAGCGCTCTCACGACCTGGAGTGGTTGGGTTCGGAGGCGGATTCGCGGGCAATCCGCAGTTAATCCGCCTCAGTTGCAGGCCGGTTTTGCTAACGGCTGACTGCGAGATTAGGGGCTGCGCAGACTGACACGCCGCGTTTCCAGTTCACGTGGAGACAACCGCACTATGTCAATTGCTGCGGTCTCCGCAACAGCTACACCGCGCCCTCCCGAAGTTCAATCTACATAATCCGACTGGTGACATTAAGCCTGCTATGTGTCCCGTAACATAAAAACGAGTAGCTGTGAAACGAGCGCTTCACCGGCATGAGTCGTGACAACGGATTCCCTCTTCGGCTCGACCGCCGGCTCCGTGACCAAGTCTTCTAGCGTATCGGGGGGATCGAATCCGGCAGGGGGCAAAACTTGCGAACCGAATGCGGTCGGACCGCCGTTCATGTGTCGTGTAAACATTTTTATTTTCTCCCTTCGATTTTATTTCTGACAAGATTTCCAAGGCAGTAATCGAGCACCTTTCGGTCAACGTCGCGAACCTTTGCGCCGTCTGGAAGTTTGCCTACATAGTTTCGCAGGATGTTCCAGTGTGGACGGGTCGAAGGATCTTCCTGCCGGTCCGCAAGTTTGGTTTCGATACCGTTCAGCCAATCGCGCGCGTCTTGCCCCGGTTCGCCAATGTATTCGTTGTAAGCCGCTGCCGTGGATTGTTCCGTTTTCGCGGCAATCTTCCGCAGTTCCTCAATGTCGATTTCCGGCGCATCGTCTGCTTCGCCGTGTTTCTCGCGCCATTGTTCCGCCTGTTGATGGGATTCCCGCCGCTCGGTGCCGCTGGCTTCGGATTTCCAATCGTCGCGCCCTCGGCTGCGGCCGCGTGGCGAATTTCGGAAGCGATACGGCACGTTTCGTGCCGCTTCAAAAAGCGCTACGTGCGGGCAGGGGTCGAATCCGTTTCGCAGGGGGTCCATCAACTTGGCCTCGGCGGTTTCGTGGATCACGATATCGCGCGGGGATTGAGAGCATGTCACCAAGCGTGTCAGGTCACGAGTGAGATTATTTGCAAAATCTTCGATGGTGTTCATTGAATAGTCTCCTCCGTTTCGGATTCTGCGCGCGCAAGACGAAATTCTTCGATCAAATCACCGAGCGGATCGCCGCGCCCGTCGTTCACGTCCATCGTTGTTTTCGACTTGCCTTCGGCGCGGTCGGCAAGTTCTGCCGCAGCGTAGAGATCGCCGAGAATCGCTTTTTGTCCAAGCATGTCCGCAATCAGTTCTGCGAATGTTCTTTCGTGCGGGTCGCCCGGGACCAGTTCGGCCAGCTTGTCCCTGCACGCCTTTGAAAAGAGCGCGGGAGGCCGTCCCGATGGGTTACCGCTCACGCCGCGAGGCCAGCGGTACGGCGCGCCCTTCGCCAGATTCTTCTCGCTTGCTAACAAGCGAGCATTAGGCGACTTTTTCTTTTTCGTTTTTGCCATCACTGTTCTCCTTTTCCAAATCCAAAACCAGCCGGTCGGCC
>PMOP01000077.1 GCA_003161495.1 Acidobacteriota bacterium
CTTCCATTCAGCCTACGATTGACCGTGCGAGTTCACAATCGAGCGAGGGATGTATTTGAAGGCACTCGAAGATAGTAGGTGTTCAGAAGGGAAGAAGGTCAACGGAGGGAGTGTGTAAGCGAACTTTCCAGGGCGAAAGAGAAGGAAGGGAAGGAAGGGGAAGGTAATTGAATACCTTCCCCCTATTTGGCAGGCGTTAATTACGAGCTCTTGAAGTAGGAGAAGCTTTTTCCAACAGGGCGAGCAATTCGTGAGCGGCCGACGGAACGGCCGGCGAAGGGCCCATCACGATTTTCTCGGCGTTGATGTCGCGGCCATAGAGGGCTTCGTTGCCTTCATCGTCCGGCCGAAGGGAAGCGCCCTCGAGGGAGACGCCGGCGAAAAGGCCGCGGGCGCGCGAGTACGTCAGGATCTCGGAACGCAAATAGGCGTCCGTGTTGGCTTCCGCCGTGCGGCCCACCGGGCCGGCAGCAGCCGATACGTCACCGCCCAGTTTGACCTTGCTGTGCAGCAGGCTATTGGCGCCGTGTTCGTTCATGATGAGCAACACAAAATCCGTGGCTTCTCCGCCGATCTGAAAGCCGACGCTGCCGCCTTCCAGGACCATCATGGCCGGCGAGCTCCAGCCTCCTGAAAACGTTCTGCCGCTGCGGCACACCATCGTGCCGCGGCCGTAGCTTCCGCCCACGATGAACGCCGCTTTGACGACAGAGGGAATGACGACGACGCACTTTGCTTTATCCAGGAGATCCTGGGGAATGTCATCCGGTACGTTCAGAATTTCGCCCATTACCGTGCCGGAGTTTTTCAAACGGTCTTCCTGTTTTTCCTTGGTGTCTTTAGCGAATGTGACTGTTGATACGACCATCACCGCCAGCAAAACTCGAAATAAAATCTTCATTTTCAAATCCTCCCGTGTGCAAAAGTTTCCGTTTCATTTACGACTCAAACTTTACGACTCAGACTTCTTTAGGCCAGGAATTCTTAGCGTCAATTGCTTCACGCCCTGCGTATGAGACCGCTCATCAGCGAAGCTATGAACAGTATCAAGAAGATGAAGAACAGAATTCTGGCGATTCCGGCTGCAGCCACCGCAATTCCGCCGAATCCGAACACCGCGGCCACCACCGCGATCAGGAGAAAAGTAAGCGTCCATTGCAACATTGGTGTCCTCCGTGTCCCCGAAATATCCTGTTAACGCCGGGGCATGTTAAGATATTGAGCCCAATCGAGATTTCTAACCATCCACGCTCTGGCGTATTTTTACAGGAAGAAATACCTGATTTCGGGAAGCGCTTAGGCCTACGTTATTTGTCCGCGTCGCGCGCGCACGAAGCGAAAACGAGCTGGTTGCGTAGCGTACCCCCTGTACAAGGAGAAGTACGGCTCCCCAGAAGAGCATCATGGCGCAGATGCCGATCAGGATGAACCAGAAGTGACTGAGCCCGCTCAAAATTACGAGGACTATGAAAGAAACGATTTCATAATAGTAGTCGCCCTTCACGGACTCGTCTTCTTTATCGGTCATCTTTATCCTCAGGGTAAAAGGCGCGATCGTTTGAATTCATATACAAGGTCGCGCGTCGCCATCAGAATGGAGATACCCGGGAAGAACCACAATCGACGAATTCATGTAATTCAATGGATGGTTTTATTGAGACTGCCTCGCGGCAAGTTTCCGAAAAGCGTTCCATACCATAATGGGTATGGTGTGTCGCAAGAAAAGCGCGGGCGTATTACGGTTCCGTCTTTCGCCGACGATCCCCCTACAGGAAAATCCTTAGCCCCTCTAATGCCTTGACGGTATTTCCACTTAGACATCATTCCTTCACTATCAGCGTGCGGAGCAGCATCCACCGATTTGCCCTGAAAGAGAAGATCCTGAATCGGAGGTTGTGCAGGTTGACGGCGGAATTGTATTTCCACGGGCTGAGGGAGGGACTACATGAATCCTGCAATCGTGTTGAAGGGGCAAGTCGCGAATAATTTAACGAGAAAGTCCGCAGCGAATCTTCGGCCAACTCCAAACAGACCCACGGTATTGATAGCCACTGTGGACCCGGAAATCCAGGACGGCCTGGCCGGTCTTTTGGAAGCTGCTTGCATTAATGCGATCTGGGTGGGCAGCGTGGAAGATTTGAAAATTATTGTAGCGAAGGAAAGAATTGTTGCCTGCCTATGCGGGTTTTGGCTGCAGGACGGGACTTATCGGGAAGTGATTCGGCACCTGCGGCGGGAACGTCTGGATATTCCGGCAATCATTGTTTCTGCGCCCGCTTGCCCGCATGAATATCGAGACTATCTTGCCGCGATGAATCTGGGTGTGCTCGACTTCCTCTGCCATCCTTACCAGCAGTCGGATTTTGAGCGCATGCTCGAATCCGCGATCAGCGCAAATTCGCGTTCGATGGCCCCGCAAGTATCCGAAAAAGACCAGGGATATCGCGAGCGCGGCGCTGCCTAGCGCTGCTGGAGCGATTCATCGCCATTCTTTTTGTCCCGATTAGTTGCCAATCATTATAAGTGGAAGTATGGCTTCGCCTTTGAAGCAGGTTGTTATACTGCGTTTGTTCCGCCCGGCATTCCAAGATCTCATCGGTTCATTTTGGAGTTTGTAGAGGCCGCCTTCAGGCCGGCATTCTCGGCGAAATTAAAATGCCCGCCTGAAGGCGGGTCCTACATACAGACTACGGAGCAGGCGGGCGGGCAGCGGAATGCTGTCCAAATTCGCCCGCCCGGCTCCTGATTCAGGAAGATGTATATGCTTAGGAATCTCTGCCGCCAGCGACGAGAAGTGCGATCCCTCCGATGAGAGCTATCCCGCCGACAATGGGAGGCACGGGAATCGTCTTATGCTCTTCTTTAGTCGCTTGAATGGGGCCGATATCCAAGACCTTCTTTTGCGTGGTGTAATTGATCCCCTGGTAAGCGAGGGCAATCACCCCGAGCACGATCAACATAATTCCAGCGACGGATGCGGTTTTCATTTCAGTCCTTTCGATGCGTACTGGGCTCCGGATTTCGCTCAAAAAGCGAGAGATTCTTCTCTCCTCATTTAACTTTTTTAGCGTCCCCTGCAAGGGTTCGCAATAGGAGCATCCGAGTATCTGCTTCAGAAGTTCACTGTAGGCTAGAAGAAGCTGAAGCCTAATCCCGGATTTATTTTTTCAAAGAATGAAAGGAGTTATTGGGAAACTGTTATGAACATCCCGACCGACACGAGGACCATGACGACGGTGGCGACCCATCCCATAATATGCAAAGCCCGTGGCAGCGTAAATTTTCCCATGACTTTGGGATTGCGCGCCAGGAGCATCATGAAAGCCATCACGGGACCGGCCACGACGCCATTCAGCACTGCCGAATAGAACAGCGCCTTAATTGGATTCAGGTGGATGAAGTTGAGGAGAAGGCCGATAAAAGTCGCTACGCCGATCGTTGCATAGAATCCCACAGCCCGCCGCGGTTTTTCTTCCAGGCTCGCGGTCCATTGAAATACTTCGCTGACTGCATAGGCCGCCGAACCTGCCAGGACGGGAACAGCGAGCAAGCCGGTGCCGATGATCCCTATTGTAAAAATGGAGGACGCAAACTGGCCGGCGAGCGGCTGCAATGCTCGAGCAGCCTGGTCGGCTGTCTGAATGTCACGAAGCCCGTGAGAATAGAGAGTGGATGCCGCGGTGAGGATAATGAAGAACGCGACCAGGTTGGAGAACGCCATTCCGAGAAGTGTATCGAACCGAATTCTCTGGAGTTGCGCGGGCGCTTGCGCTGGGGAATTCTTGAGCGGCTTTTCCTTGGCATCGAGGGTGACGTCTTCGACTTCTTCGGACGCCTGCCAGAAAAATAAGTAAGGGCTGATAGTCGTTCCCAAAATGGCGATGAGCGCCGTGAGGAATTCGCGGTGCAGGGAAAAGTTCGGCAAGATCGTTGCATGAATCGCCTTCCAGCTGGGCTCGTGCAGAATGATTGCGGTAATTACGTAGGAAAAAAGAGCCAGCGTCAGCCATTTGAGATATTTCACGTAGCTGGAGTAGGGAATCAGGATTTGCATCGTCAGGGAAATGCCGCCGGCAAGCACGATGAAAAGCGCCGGGGGGCCTGGAAGCATGAGCTTCGCGGCCGCGCCCATGGCTCCGATATCGGCTCCGATATTGAAGATATTCGCGATTAATAGAAGGCTGACGATGCCGTACAAGTACGGTTTGGAATAATGGCGGCGGATATTGCCCGCGATTCCGATGCCGCTCACGCGGCCGATGCGCGCGCTGATTTCTTGTATGGCTGCCATCAGAGGAAAAGAAAAGAGCATGGTCCAGAGCATGCCGTAGCCGAATTGCGCTCCGACCTGGGAGTACGTGGCAATGCCGCTCGGATCGTCATCCGCCGCCCCGGTAATCAAGCCGGGTCCGAGTTTCCAAAAAATATTCCCGGCCAGTGACTGTTTACTTTTCTTCGATGACCCGTCCGCCGTGGTAACTGCCATGCGCTGTCCTCACGATTAGGCGATCCATTTAGCGTAACCCCGCGCGGCCTGGATAGATATAAGGTCCTGCTGGTACAAAATGTTTTATGGTTTCTCGAGATACGTGGAACCGATTTTAACGCTTCATTGTTTGTGGACCTGTCGCGAGGCGAATTCCGTCCACTACGCGAATCTCCCGGCGAGAGTCAATATTCCACAGTATTTATTTTGCCGCGCCGATGGTGTCTTCTATCACCAGACGTTGCTGCAGGAGGCCGGCGCGGTTGGACGCAGGATGATTCAGCCAAGTGCCCAGAACAAAGAGCGATTCACGATCCAAATAATTTTCTAGTTCGATCTTCGATCGTCCCACGCTTGAATTCTCACCCCCAGAGGCCATTTCACCACCCACCCCCGGGATGATGGCCTCTCCTTCCTTTTTCTTGGAAATATTAAAACTGCGTTGTCCTCCCAGGGATTGCCATTTATTTGCTCGACTGTCTCCTCGCGCGCCGTTTCCGGCACATACACGGATGTGCGGGTCCGGTTACAGGAACCGCCGGATAGCTGCAGGTTGCGCCGGTAAGTACAGTTTGAATGTTGTTGAATATTTATCGAAGAGACATAGCCGTATGACGCTGCAAAGCAATTTTAAATTTGATTGGGGGAAATAATGAAACGCATTGCATTTTTGCTTCTGATTTCCGGCTTGGGTTTCGCGCCGCTTGCCCACGCACAAAACCATGCTGAAGTGGGCGCCTTTGTGGATTACTTCAAATTGGGCGAAACGAGCTCAAATTTCGTGGGATTTGGCGGCAGAGCCGCTTTCAATGTGGCCCGCAATGTTCAGATCGAAGCGGAAATGTCTTACGATTTCAACCGGGTTTTCACCGAGGGCTTTACGGATAATACGTCCGGCGCGATTACCACGACGAATTCCAACCTTCGAGTGCTTCATGGCCTGTTCGGACCAAAATTTCAGACCTCCGGACCTGTCCGCGTATTTGTAACAGTGAAGGGCGGATTCACGAATTTTCGCTTCGATCCCACGCCTGCCTCGTTCGATACTTTTACAAGCAGCGTAACGAATCTTCGCACGAGCAATGTGGACGCGGCTCTTTATCCGGGCGGCGGAGTCGAAGCCTTCCTGGGCCCCATCGGACTGCGGCTGGAAGTGGGCGATGAAATCATTTTCGTAAATGGAGCCCGGAACAACTGGAAAGTTACCTTCGGCCCGCAAATCCGTTTTTAGCGGGCCGCCCAAAAATTCGAGGGAGATGAGAGTTGCGGAAAGCCACCCCAACATGGGGACTCCTAGCTCTCATCTTTACTCTAATTCCGGCGTAAAACGATAACACGATACGGAAACTTGTAAGCAAGTCCTTCGCTTTCAATTCAAAAGCATGCTTGTCCGGATAGCCACCCTACAGCGTCACCCCCACGCTCTCTAGGGTGTTTCCTGTATGCACACCCGGTCTTGGCCTCAGTAAAATCCCGTAGGCCAAAAGGACCGCGCGTTTGAAGTTTAAAAAATATTTAGAAATCGGGAAATTGTTCCTGTGCCGTGCCAGTGGGGTTATTCAAAGTATTAGGATTTTTATTTCTCTGAGGCTGCGAAAGTTTTGGAATCGGGCCCTGCCCGATTTTGCCACTATGTCGTTCCATCGAGACATGCGCGAAGACAAATGCTCGCGAGGCTGGATCAACAGAGTGCGTCCAGAAATTATTCCTTTCGCTTGGAGTTGGGCATGAAACGAACCGAAAGCACCGTAGCAACGGAAAGCGCGGCTGAAGATTTCAAGCCGTCTGTGAAGGGCAATGGGCGCAATCACGGGCGGAATGGTTCCGCGTCTTCCAATTTAAGCGTGATTCTCATGGCCCTGCAAACCATGCGCGACGGCGACTTCTCCGTGCGATTGCCCGGCGCCTGGATCGGCGTGGAAGGAAAAATCGCCGATACTTTCAATGACATTGTGGCCTCGAACGAGCAGATGGCTCATGAATTGAGGCGCGTCGGGCAGGTCATCGGTAAGGAAGGACGGACGCGGGAACGCACGAAATTTCACGGGTCAAAAGGCGCATGGGGCGAGATGGAGGTTTCGATCAACACCCTCGTTGAGGACCTGCTGCGCCCCACCGCGGAAGTTACGCGAGCTATCGCGGCCGTGGCGCAAGGCAACTTAACGCAGATTGTGCGCCTGGACGTGGATGGGCGGCCGCTGGAAGGAGAGTTCCTGCGGTCGGCGAATATCGCCAACAGGATGATTCAGCAACTGGGCGTGTTTACTGCGGAAGTAACGCGCGTGGCGCGCGAAGTGGG